>CAYIDT010000007.1:13935-16581 GCA_964362265.1 uncultured Gammaproteobacteria bacterium
AATTGCTTCCTGAATTAATCTTTGATCAGTTGTATGCAGAAGAAGAATTTCAATTATCCTTTTGGCTTTTATTTTTGGTAAATTGTTCAGCGCATAAATAACTGGTAAACTCCTTTTACCCTCAGTTACATCATCTCCTAATCCTTTTTTATCAGAAAGCGCGGATTCCGTAATATTTAAAATATCATCTTGAATTTGAAAAATCACTCCTAAACTTTCACCAAATCTGCCAAAGACCTCAATTAATCTTTCATCTCCCCCTCCAACAATAGCCGCTATTTTACAAGCCATACGGGAGAGCCCTCCTGTTTTAAAAGCACACATTTGCAAATACGCTCTTTCTGTAATCTGAAAATCATTAACTAAACCTTTGTGCCAAGCAATATCTGTTGATTGGCCAAATGATAGCTTAAGCATCTCATCAATATAGACTTGATAAATTTTCACTATCTGATGTTGGCTCAAGTTTTCCCTATATTTTTCCAACACTTTAAGTGGCAAAAAGTATAAAAGATTTCCGGCATTTATGGCTATATCTTCTCCATAAATTAAATGCAAGGTTGGCTTCCCTCTCCGGTGTAAACTTAAATCCTCGATATCATCAACAATTAAGGTTCCATTATGGATAAGCTCAAAAATTACTGCTAAATCAACAAATTTTCTTGGATCCTTGTCCAAAAGTTCAACGATCATTAAAAATAAAGCAGGCCTCCATCTTTTTCCACCTCTACTCAAAAAATCCCATAAAGGCTCATTTATAGCTTTATTTATTGCATTAATATCTAAATCATATTCTGTCTTCCCCAGTACAGACTCTAAGGTCTTTTTTGTAAATTTCCTGGGCAATATATGCCTTAAGCTTTGCTCAATTTCACCTCTATACTCTTCTAACAAAGAAGTTGAGCCAGTTTGCAAATATCTTTTATACTCTAAAAGTGTCTCTCTCACACCAGGCCTGAACGTAAGGCCTTGGCCATTTTTTAAAACCTGATCAATATCTACCCATACTGGGTCAGTAACATCTGTAGATGAGCCAACTGGAATAGTGATAGATTTGGGCAAATGGAGTAGATAGGAATGCAGCCAAACTCCATTTCTGATTTCTACTTGACAGAGTTTTTTAAGACTATTTATCGCTACGCTATCAAGCACTACTTCTTCCTGAAGAAGTCTTTTTAGGGCCTGCTGGTAACTCTCTCCCCCTTGCACTGTTTCCATTGGGAAAGATCTCGCACCTTTCTTTTTACCGGTTTTGCGATTACTTGTTTTTTCCTCAATAGATAAAAATTTTCCATCTGAAGTAACTATTAAAATCCCAACACCCTTCATTTGAAAAAACCTGCTCTTCCTAAAACTTTTACCCCTTCTAAAACCCAAGGACAATAATTTTCCGGATTTTTCTTAATATCTTCCAGGAATTTTTGCTTGGGTAGCCATTTTATATCATAAGCCACTTCGGGATTAACATTTATTTCTCCACTGTAAATTCCTACCATCATGGCACAATGCTCATTTTCACAAAGATCTCCATAGCGGGCAAAATAATTAAAAAAACCAAAGTTTTTAAGGGGAACTTTTTCCCCTATTCCATATTCGACTTTTAAACATCTTAAAGTTGCTTCTTCCAGAGTTTCATCTTTACCGCTTGGAAGATGAAGGGGATGGGTTGAACCTGTAAAATCCCAAGTTTTATCAAAAACTTTATGCTTTCTTTTTTGTAGCAAAACTTCTCCTTTGGAATTATACAAAAGCACAGTGATAGCTAAATGGCGTTTTCCTTCTCCTCTGTGGCCTACCATTTTGGGGATATATTCACCACTAAACTTACCATTATCATCTACTGCCAGTATGATCTGCTCATCCATTTGACAATTTTATCACAATGTGTCCATTATTAATTAGAGGGGGTGATAACATTGGAACTTTTGTGGTATTTTTTGGCAGGAGCTTTTCACATTAATGCTCTACCTCATTTAGTTAAAGGTATTACAGGTCAAACGCATATGACTCCTTTTGCAAAAGTCTCACCGGCAATTGTAAATATTATCTGGGGTTTTGTAAATGTAGTTGTGGCACTGTTTTTACTTGGGATAGCCTCGGGAAAAGGAGGTTTAGTTTTGCCTTGGGAAGCGGGTCTTATGGATGTAGCTCTTTGGGCTTATCTTTTAGGAGCATTTGGTAACGCGGCATTTTTAGCCTGGTTTTGGACGAATCCAAATGCAAAATTGCCTTGGCAAAAAGATTAATAGATTGTTGTTCGAAAACCCAATGGAGGTTTTTTCATTTGGCTTTTCTGGCCGAATTCGTTTTTAACGAGGGGAATCATATTGATTAAATCATTATCCGTAACAGGATTCCAGCCTCTTCCCTCCAGTTCATCATCCAGTTTCAGTTCCAGTGCTAACACTCCGAATACTACTTATACAACTTACTGTGGGTTCCCAGAGTTTCAAAGATGATAATTTTATCTCCTTTAACATCTATTTGTTCAGAATAAATTGCTCTCCAGTCTCCAGTGATATTTATACTTCTTTTACCGCTATATTTCCCAATTAATTGATGATGATTAAGAATTGGCTTGTATGGATTTCCTTTGAAAAGTTCAAATCTTTTATCAAAAGCATCTTTAATCTTAATACTGGCTTT
>CAYIDT010000008.1:0-15516 GCA_964362265.1 uncultured Gammaproteobacteria bacterium
TAGATTTTTTCCAAACAACCTTTCGTCCAGAGGACGATTGGCCTTTGGCCAACTTCTCTACCATAACCAACTCATCTAATATTCCATCTATTAAATCATATTTTTTAGCTTCTTTAAGAGAAACCCAGGCAAAATCATCAACTTCCTCTTCCTGTAACTTAATTTTGCCTTTGCGATACTTGGCCAAACAGGAAATTACCAGTGACGGAGCTCCATCTTTGTGTACTGTGGCCAAAGAAGTTAAATACTGAACATTGTCAATTTCAATTCCAACCTCTTCCTGAACCTCACGAGCCAGTGTTTTCTCCAAGATGTTATACCAATACTCTTTAGTATCTTTGGGCAAATCTAGATAATCTGTAACTTCCAACCTGCCACCCGGTACTGTCCACATCCCTGGGAATCTTTTTTTTCTTTGAGCGCGGCGAATAATTAAATATTTACCATATCGAACGATAATGGCTGTTATAGCAACTTCATGAAGAAAATTATTCATTTTCTGGAAACCAAAGTTTGATCTCTCTCTCAGCCTCTTCCGGATCGCCTGAAGTATGAACTAAATTCCTGATGGTCTTTTTTTGTGAGTTCTCTGAGAAAGCTGAGGCATTGCTAAAATCCCCTCTTATAGTTCCAGCAGGAGCAAGTACAGGTATTGTTGGGCCAGCCAGCTTTCTAGCTACCTCAACAGCGTGTATACCCTCAAATATTATGGCTATTATGTCTCTGCTGGTAAATTGGTCAACATTCCAAAGATGAACTAGCTTTCCCATTTCAATTGGGTCATCAGTACCCATAATTTCTTTGGGGTCTAAATTATACTTTTGGCAATCCGAAATACTGTTATTGCCAACTTTAGCTAACCACTCCTGCGTCACAGGATAATGTTTCTTGGCAAAAACTTTTGTGGGTTTTACTAATTTACAAGCAATAATTTGTAGTCCTACCCTTTCAAATCTAGAAATTATTTCTCCAGCCAGACCCCTCTCCATTGCATCAGGTTTAATAAGTACTAGCGTTCTTTGAATCATTTTACCTCCACATCCTCCACATTATAGCTTCCGTCTTCATAAACAGAGATTATAGCATATCTTGGATTTTGAGTATTTCTCTGACTGGCCAGCGCTCCAATTGTAGTCATGGATAATTTAGTTTCCGGTTCAGCGTACCTTGTAAAAAAGTGTATATCTCCTGCAAAAACTTCCGAAACCCCAGCATTTTTGAATTTTTTAATTAAATCCTTAGCCTGATCTTTTAATTTAGGCTCAACTTTACCCATAACCCGCTCGGAAGATGGATGCGATAGCGGCTCATGAAGCATAACAAATCTCGCATTATGAGTACCTTGGCGAAGCCGCAAAAGCTCACCATCCAGCCACTTCATTTGGGTTGAATCTACTCCCAAATAATTATCACTGTTATCTATGATGATAAACTTTGCTCTCTCTATCTCAAAAGATTGGTAAGACGGGCCAAAAACTTTGTTAAAGTTAGAGCGTGGATTTATCCCTTTATTTCTTGAATCCCAAAGGTCGTGATCTCCAGGGGTTACAAAAAATCTGATCCCGGAGTTCATTAGCTTATTTTTTGCATTTTCCAGCTCCTGAGTGATTCCAACCTCGGTATAATCCCCCAGGCCAATTATAAACTCTACTTTTTCCTCCGAGGCCTGAACCAAAGCTCTCTCCAAAAGCTCATTTTCACTATGAGAATCAGCAACTACTGCAAATTTAAAGGATAATTTTTTAGGCTGGGTTGGTTTCTCAACAGGTTGCGTTCCACCAGATTGCCCACTTGGCTTTGTCATATCTTTAGGAACGATGAATTTTTCCCTTGGTGCATTTGATAAAAGTAATAAACCCAGTGATTTTGGATTAAGCTTTATTGGATCAAATCCGGAAAATTCCCTGTAAGCATAGTACACTCCACCTATTAAAGCTGCAAAAATAGTAAGACTTAAAAGCAGTCTAAATATAACAAAAGCTAAATTAGTAGATCGTTTTTTGTAATGACGGCGAAACATTACATCCTTTCAGGCACTTCTATCCCTAATAAATTCAAGCCTTGTTTTAAAATTACAGCCACGCAACAAGTTAAAGCTAGTCTTACTTGCGATTTTTCTTCAGCTTTTATAATTGGATACTTTTGGTAAAATAAATTAAAAAGTGAGCTCATCTCCAAAAGATATGTAGCAACTACATTAGGGTGCATGCTACTTGCAGCGTCTTCAACTATTGATTGAAAATGTTCTATCTTCTGAAGGATTAGTCTTTCTTCTTTCTCCAACTCCCTAGAGATATTTTTAGGATGTGAATCAGAATGAGGCAACTCAACATCATAATCATACTGAGCATGCCTTAAAACTGACTTGGCTCTAGCATATGTATATTGAATATAGGGCCCGCTATCACCTTGGAGTGAAACTGATTTTTCTAAATCAAAAATAATATCAGTATTTGGAGCATATTTAAGTATAGAAAACTTCAGTGCGCCCATGCTCACAAGTTTGGTTACTTCTTCTCCCTCTTCTTTTTTTAGGTTTTCAGATTTCTTAACAATCTCTTCAACTTTTTCCTTAATCTGATCATATATCTCATCTAAAGTAACTACATTCCCCCTTCTTGATGACATCTTCCCCGATGGTAGAAGTACATAGCCATATGACAAATGCATTTCTTTGGCTGCTAAACTAGGATTTAGTTGTTCAAGTGCTTTAAAAATCACTTTAAAATAATCATCCTGATCATTGGCTACAACATGAATTGCCTGATCAAATGGAAAGCTGTTGTATTGTACTTCTGCCAATGCCATATCTTTAGCTTCATAAGTTGGGTTACCAGCAGAGCTTATAAATACTCGATTATGCAAACCATAATCCCCACCTTTAAATATAATTGCACCATCACTTTCAAAAAATACATCTCCCAGGTGTTCCAGAACCAATTTTTTCCCAGGTCCTTCTACTTCAGATTCCAGAAATTCTTTATCAAATTTAGTTCCCATCAGATCATAGATAAATTTAAAATATTCAAAAGTCCAGGAAAGCGCTTCTTGCCAGATTTTAACTAACTTTTTGTCACGCTCATAAATTTTAGTATTAATCTCTTTAATTTCATTTCTGGCCTTCTCATCAGCTTCATAAACACTGTTACCCTTAACATACATTTGCCCCAAAAATTCAGTTTTTTCTATTAAACTTTTATCTTTTGCCTTTTTGAATTCTTTAGGAGAATTGATGAGAGCCCAAATTACTTTGGCTGATGGCAGTCCAATATCAGAAGTATAGGTTACCCTAAAAATATTATTACCTTGTGTTTCTAAAAGCCTGGTGATACTCTCACCCAATGTAATATTTCTCATATGTCCAACATGAACAGGCTTTAATGCATTAAAAGATGCATATTCAATTAGAATTTTTTTCCCCTGTCCTGAGCTTGTCGAAGGATCATCTACTTCCATTTCCGGATTAACCAGTGAGGAATAATCACAAACTTGATGAAGGGAGGTTAAAAGTGTATTCGGTTGTAAAAAGAAATTAATAAATCCTCCACCTGCAACTTTAATTTCGGAGAAATTATCCTGAGCGAAGTCGAAGGACAACATTTTTTTTACTATTTGGTTAGCAATTTCCTCCGGAGACTGCTGATTATCATCCGATTTCTGTTTAGCCAGTTGCAAAGCTACATTCGTAGTATAGTCTCCAAAAGCCGAATTTTTTGGAATAGATAAAACTATATCATCACTTTGGTAACCCAAATCTTCAACTGCCTTTTTCAGATCTTCTAAAATCCTTTTGTTTAACATAACTTAATGATAACATAAATCCAGCCAAAACCAAATAATATCCTACCCAAACTATTCCATTAAATTCCCCTACATATTCCCATGCAAAAGGTAATCCGGCAAAAAACTCAACCACATATATAAAATAAGTTAAGAGTATGTTCAAAGCCAACGCAACTATAGCGGCCAATCCCCCAAAAATAAAGCTCAAAATAAGAAGTACTGCTCCTAAAATCATAATAATTGGAACTGTCCACAAAACCAGTAAATTTGCTGGTATTGCCACTAAAGAAAGCTGATGAAAGTTATAAGCAATGATCGGAAAAACCATAATTTGAGCTGCCAAACTCACGCTTAAATCCTGGCTTAAAAACCCCGGCAAAATTTTAAGGTACTTCATAAATATTGGCGCAACCGATACAACCCCAAAAGTAGCTAGGAATGAGAGTTGAAACGATAAATCAAACAGCCATTTTGGGTTTATTAAGAGCATTAAGCCTCCTGTTAAAACCATTACCCAGGAACTTATCTTTTCCTTTCCCAGAATTTGAGCCAAAAAGCCAACCGATACCATAATTGCTGCCCTCAGGATAGGAACTTGCGCGCCTGTTAATAAAACGTAAAACAAAACTGCTGAAAAGCTTAAAAATAAAGCCAATTTTCTTTTTATTAAACCTGAAAGTAAAAAGAAAAAACCCGCTACCATGCTTAGATTTTGACCTGAGGCAACAACAATATGTAAAGTTGAAGTATCCCTTAAGGCTAATCTGAATTTCCCGGGCAGCTCACTATTTTGCCCAAGAATTATTCCGGAAAGAAGCTCTACCTGTGGAGAAGGCAAATACTCTATAATTTTTTTATCAAACTCATTTCGTAGTCCCGGGAATAAATCAATTTCAATGTCCCATCCGCCTTGTATACTTCTTAACCAAAATATTAGCAAATAAAGCACTATTGCCAAAAATAAAGGGAAAGATTGTTGCATCAATATATTGAGATAGAACCCCTAATCTTTTCAAAAACAGATTTGGATACGATTTTTTGATCCAGTAGATTCTCTATTTTTTGATAAGGCCTGCCTGAAATAATTTTTGCAGCAGTTACAGGTCCAATGCCTGGAAGAGCTTCGAGTTCTGATTGTGTTGAACTGTTTATATTAATTTTGCCCTGACTACTGATTACTCCTCCTGGTGAGGAAATTCCTCCACCTTCCCCTGAGCCTGTCGAAGGGTCTCCTGCAAAAGGCACGTAAATCTTTGATCCATCCGATAGCTTTTGTGCCATATTTAAATACTTTGATATATATTCTTTATTAACTTCTTCGCTGAAACCTCCTGCAGTAGAAATTGCATCCTCCACTCTAGCATCTTTGGTTAACTGATAAACTCCGGGCTTTAAAACAGCTCCAGATACATCCACTGAAATACCTTTTACGCTCTCAATAAGACTTTCTTTTGGATATATTTTTTGGTTCTGCTTGCCAATTCCTGATGTAACCATACCCCCAATAATCAAAACAATACCAACTAAAGATAGTCCAATTGGAATTTTAAATTTATCTAGTATCTCTCTAAGATTGAAATCGACATGCATGACGATACTCCCTAACCCATTTTTTATAAGCGGTTACCAACTTATCCATTCCTCGAGAAACCATTTCTCTTCTTACTATCCCACCTTCATGAGGATAGCGATGAAGCCTGGGGTGAGTGGAAGAAAAACCATGGGCATAATGGGAAAGTTCATGAGCAATTGTATGATCAACTACCTCAGTAGGAATTTTTTTATCCTTAAACATACCGGTTATTATTATAAAGCTAGCTCCGCTTTTCTTATCTAACCTAATTGAACCTAAACGAAGTCTGGCGTATCTACCAAATCTAATAAATAGTTTGTTGGTTTGAGTAAGCTCCGGAAAATAGTTTAACCATACACAGTCAAGTCTGGATAGGAGCCAATGGTCATCTCTCATAATATATTCATACAACAATCTAAACTAAAAATCAAATTTTCTTAGCAGACGACTTAAGCTTCTGCTAAACTACAAAATTGATAATCTTTCCCTCTATGTAAACGCTTTTTTTTACAGGTTTGCCATTCAAAAATTTTTTAATCTTCTCGGAATTTTTTGCTAAATTTTCTACTTCCTCTCTATCCTTTTTAATATCTTTTTGTATCAACAAGGTTTCCCGTATCTTACCATTTACTTGAACTACGATAGTTAGCTCTTCTTCCTCCAAATACTTATTATCAAACTTTGGCCAAGACTGCTGGTGAATAGAGTGTTTTCCTCCCAGGATAGACCATAACTCTTCCGTAATATGAGGTGCAAATGGAGCCAGCAGCAGTAAAAAAATTTTATATCCCTCTTTTTCTACCTTTTCTTTCTTGCTTAAATAATTCAACCATTCCATAAGAGAAGCTACAGCTGTATTTAATTTAATATTTTCTATATCTTCAGTAACTTTTTTTATAGTTTTATGCATAATTTTTAAATCCTCCGCACGAAGGGTCGAACCTTTTATGGCTACTTTCTCTTGTAATTCCCAAACGCGCTGTAAAAATCTGTATGAACCTGAAACTCTATCAGAGACCCAAGGTCCAGTTCCGCTGTATGGCATAAAGAAAGCCATATGAATTCTGATTGTATCTGCCCCATATCTTTTAACCTCATCATCCGGATTAACCACGTTTCCTCTTGATTTGCTCATCTTTTCCCCATCAGGACCAAGTACTATTCCATGGTTAACCCGTCTTTGTGCGTACTCTTCAAAACTGATTAAGCCTAAATCTTTAAAAAATTTGGTAAAGAAACGCGAATATAAAGTGTGCCCTAAAGTGTGCTCTGCTCCTCCAAAATAAATTTCCAAAGGAAGCCATTTTTTTACAATAGATTTATCGAAAATTTGACTTTCATTTTTTGGATCCAAATAGCGAAAAAAATACCATGAGCTATCAAAAAAACCATCCATAGTATCTGTTTCTCTTTTGGCCGGACCACTGCATTTTGGGCAACTCACATTAACCCAATCCGATGCACCAATAAGAGGAGATTGACCAGTTGGTTTAAATTCAACATCTTGAGGTAACTCAACCGGTAAATCCTTTTCAGGTACAGAAACGACTCCGCATTGTGGACAATGGATCACCGGGATCGGAGTACCCCAGTACCTTTGTCTTGAAATTGACCAATCATGAAGATGGTATTGAATTTTTCTCTGGCCTAATTGATTTTTTTCTATATAGTCTGATATCTTTTCTTTAGCCTCACTTGAACTTAAGCCAGTAAAAGCCTCAGAATCAACCAATACCCCTTCATCCGTATAAACCCTACCACTAATCAGTTTTTCGAAAACATAACGATGAAGCTTCTCAATAACTCTACTTTCTGCCTCGTCTTTAGTTAACCATTCCACACTAAATTTACCAGATTCATCCTTTTCAGGCGTGGGTTCGGTTTTTTCTTCATCAACCAGTTCAAAATATAACCCAATTGCTTCAATTTCTCGATTAATTCCCTTTGAATAAGCTCTATAATGGTGGTGGATTTTCTCTGTGGTCGAAATTAATTTGACATTCATATAACCTGTTTCTTCTTTGATTTCCCTTTTAGCAGTTTCAATAGGATCTTGATCTCCATCCATACCTCCACCTACAAATAAATTACCCCCAAGTTCCTTTCCCCAATTAATCGACAGGTATTTTTTTAATTTTGGATTATAAACTATGGCTACGATACTACTTCTAAACTCTTCGTTTTCTCTTCCCTGTCCCATTACAGGTTCAATAACTGTTTTAATCGGCAGATTAAACTTTTGGGCAAATTCAAAATCCCTTTGATCATGAGCAGGTACACCCATGATTGCTCCTGTTCCATAGCCCATTAAAACATAATCTGCTACCCAAACAGGAATTTTTTCTTTATTTATCGGATTGACAACATAGGAACCTGTAAAAACTCCTGTTTTTTCTTTACTTTCCTTCCTTTCTAATTCAGTTTTTTTACCAGCTTCTTTGATATAATCTTCTACTTTTGTTTTGTTCTCAGGCGTTACAAGTCGACTTAACAAAGAATGTTCTGGACTAATAACAATAAAAGTTGCACCAAAAAGAGTGTCAGGACGGGTTGTGAACGCCTTTATCTCATCAAAATTGATTACTATTCCTTCTGATCTACCAATCCAATTATTTTGCCCCTCCTGTACTGCTTTAGGCCAATCTACCCTTCGACTACGCTCAGGGTCTTCGACTTCCTCTGACCAAAGCAAGCGTTCCGCATAATCAGTGATTTTTAAAAACCATTGGTCAATTTCTTTTTCTTCAACCTCAGTTCCGCAGCGCTCACACTCTCCGACCACAACCTGCTCATCAGCTAAAACTGTCTGGCAGGAGGGACACCATTTGGCAAATGATTTACCTCTGTAGGCAACACCCTTCTCAAGCATTCTCAAGAAAATCCATTGGTTCCATTTATAATAAGCTGGATCACAGGTTATAACTTGATGGTCAAATGAGAAACTCCCTCCCATGCTGTCAAACTGTTTCCTCATCGTTTCTATATTAGCCATGGTCCAATCACGGGGGTTGATGTTCCTTTTAATGGCTGCATTTTCAGCTGGAAGACCAAAAGCATCGTAGCCGTTTGGGAAAAATACATTCAAGCCTTGCATTCGCTTCATGCGGGCGAAAATATCTGCCCCACCAAATGTAAACCAGTGACCCATATGAAGATCGCCTGAAGGATAGGCAAATTCAGCCAGAACATAATATTTGTCAGGTTTCTCCAGGTTCGAGCTGTATAAGTTAGACTCGGTCCATTTTTTTTGCCATTTAGGTTCAATTTCAGACGGTATATACTTCTTCATATAAATTGATGTTATCACAAACCCATACAGCCTTCAATCGGAAAATCGGAGAATCAGAAACTCCGATAATCAGATACTCTGAAATGTTTTCACACCTTCTCACATACGTGATTTCTATTTTCCCAGACTATTTTCGATACATTTAGTATATTTCTGATCTGATTATTCCCTAAACTCTATACACTATACCCTAGCTTTGTGGCTATGCGGTA
This sequence comes from uncultured Gammaproteobacteria bacterium, assembly GCA_964362265.1. Lineage (GTDB taxonomy): Bacteria > Patescibacteriota > Microgenomatia > Daviesbacterales > UBA10151 > CAYIDT01. The sequence goes on from CAYIDT010000008.1 coordinate 8,858, forward strand.
ATTTTTATGATGTATTATGATATATTAATAAAGTGGTAGTGTATAACTAAAAACAGATCCTTTTCCAACCTGTGACTCAACCCAAATTTTACCCTTGTGCATCTCGATTATTGATTTACAGATAAAAAGTCCCAATCCTGTCCCTTTTGGGTTTGGGTCATTCACACTTGATGCTTTCGGAACTCTATAAAACTCACTAAACAGATGGGGTAAAATTTCCGCTGGTATCCCAAGTCCATTATCTGCAACAGATGTTATAACATCATTCCCATGTAAGCTCACATAAACCAAAACTTTACCATTTGCAGGAGTGTAAAATATGGCGTTGCTTAAAAGATTATTCAAAACTTCCTTAATCCTGATACGGTCAACATTAATTTTTCTGATTTGACTGGAAGGAGGGACAAATTCTAATATAATATTTTTTTGAGAAGCACGAGTTTTAAATTCGCTAACTGTTTTCGAAGCTAATGCAACATAATCCAAACTCTCCGTTTTAATACTCATTGCTCCCCGCTCCACCCTTGATACCGAAAGAAGATTTTCAATCAGAGAATAAAGCTCATTGGCAGCAGTCTCAATACTTTTCACCAGACTCATTTCATCCGGACTCATCTTGCTACCATATTCATTCAGGAGAACTGAAAGATATCCTTTGATTGAAGTAAGTGGTGTCCTAAGTTCATGAGCTGCTATTGAAACAAAGGAAAAACGCATATCATTTTGAGGAGACTTCAGGTGAGGTTGTCCATTTTGGATGGGAACTTGAGGCAAAATTAAATTCTTTTTATCTTTTTTTAAAAAACTAAATAAATTCATCTACCTCCAGTATATGAATCTTGAATTTTACTTGTCAATTGCTTATCATAAAATCAATGCCTAATAACTTACCTATCCCCTTTTTTTGGGTGACAATCTTAATACTCGCTTTACTTTACATCCGGGAAGTCATCTTAAATAGACCGGCCAGTAAACTTAAGGCCCATACTTTAGAAGAAGCTCAGCAAAAAGCTCTCGAAATAATTCACAGTGCAATCAAGAAATCTCAAGATATCACATCCCAAGGTAAACTCATGGATGAGCGCTGGAAGGAAAATTTCCAAAAAACTCTTGACCAAAATCAAACTCAAATTATGAGTGAAACTCAGGAGCTTTTTGAGAAGTTTGAAGAAAATTTATCAAATTATTTGACCCAAACCCAAACCCAATCAACCAGAGCAATTGAACTTGAACTTAAGGCTGCAAGATCCCTAATAGATAATTATAAATCAAGTCAGCTTCGGGTTGTTGATGAAAATATCATAGCAATCCTTGAGAAAACTTTGAGCATAATTCTATCCAAAAAGCTAACACTGGCCGATCAAATGGATCTTGTGTATAAAGCGCTGGAAAAAGCCAAAGCAGAAAAGTTCTTTGTATAAAATGAATGACGCAGTTAACATATTTTTAAATAATACATTCACCACATCCGATATAAAGAGGAGACTTATACTCCTCAAAGTCTTTATTTACAGTAAATTTTTTGGCTCGACTTTTACCTCCAGCGACTATGACCCGGCTGATTTTAGTTGGCTCCAAAGCCTTGGTAACGGATTTTTCAAACAGTTTACTTCAACAAATGCCACCATTATCCTATCCAAACTTGAGGACGAGCTTAAACAATTACCTGTTTTAATTGTTTATGTTCCATTTGAAATGCCCGAGACAGAATTTTTCCGGCTTGGGAACTGGCTAAAAACAAATCTTGGCTCAAATTTTATATTTGAAACAAGAATTGACCCGGATTTAATTGGTGGAACAGCACTTTCCTGGAAAGGAATTTATAAAGATTTATCTTTGAGGGAAACTTTATTGGAAAATCGAAACCAAATCCTAGAAAGCTTTAAGGAATTCATCAATGGATAACACTGAGGTGGGATATGTTGTATCAAGTAGGGGTTACCTGGCATATCTTGACGGTCTTCCAACTATTAAGATAAACGATCTGGTTTCAACTGATGATGGAATCACAGGATTAGTTCACGCACTAAACACAACCGCAGTTGAGGTTCTACTCCTTTCCTCTTCAAGCGTTACTCCGGGAAAAGAATTTAGGGCAACAGGCAGGAGGTTGGAACTTGAGGTTGGAGATTATTTAATTGGAAGGGCAATAAATCCACTGGGGATTCCAGTTGATGGAAAAGGAATATTATCAAAGGTAGGTTTAAAAAGGTTTGAGCTTGAACCTCCGGCTCAAACTATCGAGGCAAGAGAATTTATAAAAGATCAACTTATCACAGGAATTTCGGCAGTTGACACCCTTATCCCGTTAGGGCTGGGCCAGCGGGAACTTATTATTGGTGATGCTCATTCAGGTATCCAAAACTTCTTAATAAATATTATAGTAAATCAGACCCCGCAGGGCCTAATTTGTATCTATGCTGCTATTGGCAAGCCTGTTTCACAGATTACTAATCTCATTCACACTTTACAAGTTAATAAGGCCTTAAATCACACGGTCGTGATAGCCTCCTCTGCAACTGATGGCTCGCCATTAATCTTCCTAACTCCCCTAACAGCCTTAACTATTGCTGAATATTTTAAAAACCAGGGTAAAAATGTTCTTGTAGTCCTTGATGATATGGGAATTCATGCGCAGGCATATCGGGAGATTTCACTTTTGGGAGGAAGGTCGCCGGGCCGCGAGTCTTATCCAGGTGATATTTTTTATACTCAGGCAAAACTTTTAGAGCGGGCGGGTAAATTTAATCCTTCGGCAGGCGGAGGATCAATTACAGCTTTTCCTGTTATAGAGCTTAATTTAAATGATTTTACAGGTTTTATACCAACCAATTTAATGTCCATAACAGATGGACATTTGCTTTTTCGCTCAAGCCTCTATAACAAAAACCAGCGGCCGGCTATTGATATTGGCCTTTCTGTATCCCGTGTTGGTCGCCAAACTCAAAATTTAATTTCAAATCTATTATCCAGAAAACTGCGTCAATGTTTGGCTGAGGCTTCCGAGCTTGAAACGTTGAGCCAGTTTTCAGCTGAACTTCCCCCCCAAACCCAGCTTATTTTACGGCAAAAGCAAGTACTTTTGGAGCTACTTAAACAGGATGATTTAACTCTGCTTCCCCTCCCGTTTCAAGCAATTCTTTTAGGGCTTGTTTTTACTGAATTTATAAAGGATAAAAATGAGGTAACTATTAGAAGATTTAAAAATGCTATTTTAAAAACCATTGGGACAGATCCAGAAATAATCAAACTACAAACTAATATATCAAAATTTAAAAGCGATGATGAACTAATCAAGGCTTTGGATGCAGTTGTACCAAGGGTAAATGCCGTATTGGGAGGTAAGAAGTGACTGTACGCGAACTGACCGATACAATTGAACAAGGTGAGACTCTAAAGCTAATCAGTACAGCCTATACTGAAATAGCCACCGCCAAACTTAAAAAAATTCGCAGCCTAGTTTTACAAAATCGTCTCTTTTTACAAGATTTATCCGCAGTTTTTTTGGCTGTTAAACAAGTAGCCACTGCGCGTAAAATACCTAAAAGCATACAGCGCAAATCAAAAGGCACAATTAGTTTAATTATTACTTCAAACTACCATTTTTATGGAAATGTTAACTCAAATTTAATCAAGTTTTTCATTGCCCATCCTTTAATAAACTCAGGACAATCTGATTTAATTGTAATCGGACAAACTGCTATAAAACACCTCAAAGATATGCATTTTCCAAAACCATTTATTGAAGTTAGTTTAAAAAAAGATTATCCTGACTTCTCGGAGCTCAATCTTTTAGTCGAAAAAACAAAAGATTATAATCAGGTGCTGATTTTCTTTGCAAAAATGAAAACAGTAATGGTTCAGCAACCTTCAATTGTTGATATTACCCAATCTTCTTACCTTAAACCAACCCTTCGACAAGCTCAGGGCAAGGAACCTTTGTTCATTTTTGAGCCTGAATTGGAAAAAGTTTTGCTTTTTTTTGAAAGCCAGGTTAAAAACTTATTACTTGCGCAAACATTTTTGGAATCGGAGCTATCCCGTACTGCTTCCCGACTTGTTAGTATGGATCAAGCCCAATCCAATGCTGATGATTTTATAATGGAAAATAAAATCCTTCTAAATGCTGCCAAAAGGTCAATCCAGAATGAAAGAATTATAGAAACATTTAATGCAATACATTCGAGCGAGTAACAATATGACTAAAGGAATTATAAAATCTGTAGTCGGACAAATTGCCCAGGTAGAAATAATCAGTAAGGAGCTACCCGAGGTTCTTGAGCTTTTGCTTATCCCAAAAGAACCGGATGCCAAACTGGAAGTTTATTACCAGGCCGCAGGAGTCTCTTTCTGCTTAATTCTATCTGATCCCCAAAAACTTCACCGCGGCATGGAAGTACAAGGTTCAGATTCCCAACTTTCAATTCCGGTTGATCCCTCAATTTTAGGCAAGGTTGTTAATTTATATGGAGTGCCCTTCGGCCAATCTAGCCCTGCATCGTCTGGTGTAGGATTACCTATTTATTCAAAAACCCAAAGCCTTAATATTTTAAAGACCAGCTTTGAAATCTTGGAAACAGGCATAAAAGCCCTGGATTTTGTAACCCCAATCCTAAAGGGTGGTAAAGTTGGCTTTATAGGAGGCGCCGGAGTGGGTAAAACCATTCTTATTACCGAGATAATACACAATATTTCACTAAGGTTAGAGGCAATCTCTGTTTTCGCTGGAGTTGGTGAGAGAACCAGAGAGGGCCAAGAACTCTACCAGCGGCTTGCGGAATCTAAAGTCTTGCCCAAAACAGTTGTTATTTTGGGTCAGATGAATGAAAATGCTGCTGTGCGTTTCCGTGTAGCTCTGGCAGCAGTAACTATTGCAGAGTATTTCCGTGATACCCAGAAAAAAGATGTGTTATTTTTTATTGATAATATGTTCCGTTTTTTACAAGCCGGAAATGAAGTTTCAACTATTTTAGGAGTGACTCCTTCGGAACAAGGCTATCAACCAACTATGCAATCTGAAATCTCAGATGTTCAAGATAGGCTTATTTCAACAGAAAATGGATCAATTACAACTATGCAAACTGTCTATGTACCGGCTGATGAGACAACTGATCCTGCTGTTACCACCATAATGTCTTTTTTGGATTCTTCTGTTGTGCTCTCCCGTTCCATTGCCCAAGAAGGCAGATATCCTCCGCTTGATCTTTTCTCCTCCTCTTCTGCTTATATAAATAAAATAGTTTTAGGTGAGGCTCATTTTGAGGCGTTGACAGAGTTTCAAAGAATGCTTGATGAATATAAAAGGTTATCTCATATTGTGGCAATTGTGGGAGAATCTGAACTTTCAGCAGAAAATCAGATTTTATATAATAGGACTAAAAAAATAATCAACTATTTAACTCAGCCTTTTTTTATGACTGAGGCTCAAACAGGATATAAAGGCACTTATGTAGATAGGATTACTGCGATAAAAGATATCACAATCATACTTAGTGGGAAATTAGACAATATAGAAAGTAAGCGCTTCCTCAATATCGGGTCACTGAAGGAAGGAGGAATTATAAAGTAATGGACAGAATTTTAAATGTCAAAGTTATTTCCCCTACTCAGGTTCTTTTTGATGGACCCGCCTTATCTGTTTCTTCTAAAAACCTGATGGGCCGCTTTGATGTACTCCCTGAACATGCTAATATGATTACTTTTATTGAAAAGGATCATCCAATTGAGATTAGAAATGAGAATAAACAAAAAATCAGCTTTAAATTCCCAATGGCAATTATTTATGTAAGATCTAATCAGGTCACAATCTATTCCCAGCCGGAAATCATTAGCTTGTGATATTATAGAATTATGAATATAATTTTTGCTTTGCTTATAACTATTATAACCGTTATACTTAACGCTCCTACCCGGGCTGCGGCACAAACCCAAGCCATAGATATTGCCTCAATGTATGAAATTGAGGATCAGGATGCTAGTGACGGCGATATTCTGATGTATTCCCCAGAGGGTAAACTGGTTCGGGCCAATGTTGCCTATTCCCCAAAAATGTTTGGAATTCTACAGGATAAACCTTTAGTTATTTACAATTCAGGTGTAGAAAATACCAAGCCAGTGGTAAGATCTGGAACAGCTCAGGTTAATGTCACAAACGGCGGAGGAGAAATTAAGACCGGTGATTATATCACCACCTCATCCAACCCTGGAAAAGGGCAAAAAAGTACAATCTCCGGGTATGCCCTGGGCATAGCTCTAACAGACTCCTCAGAATCTGAAGAAAAAATCCCTGTGGCTATGCGTATTGAATATGTCGAACTAACAAATACTAGATCAGTTCTAAATCTTTTAAATGCTTTCAATATAGCAGCCTTTCAGGGAGCATCAGATCCGGAAAAAGGTTCTCAACTGGTTAAATATACGGCCTCAGGGCTTATTGTTTTAATAAGCCTGGTGGTATCATTGATTATTTTTGGCAGGTCAATTTTAAAAAGTATTGATGCCTTAGGCCGAAATCCTCTGGCCAAAACCACTATTCAGCTATCAATACTGCTTACAGCAGGAATGATTCTTGTAATTATGGTCCTATCAATAGGAGTGGCATTTGTTATCCTCAAACTTTAATCTGTGCAAATCTATTTAAATCTATTGTTCCCTATTGA
>CAYIDT010000009.1:0-15466 GCA_964362265.1 uncultured Gammaproteobacteria bacterium
GTGCCATTAGCATCATAATCCCTTTTGGGCTTATATCCATTCCTGCATCAAGAAATGAAATTAAGCGTCCCTTTGCCCTTGCCATTCCGTAACGTACAGCATAACCCTTACCTCTGTTTTCTTCATAACAAAAAGTCTTTATCTTTTTAGTATTAGCTTTTTGGGCTTGCAAGAAAGTCTTATCAACTTTACCATCAACCACGCAAATTATTTCGTAATCGTATTCCTTAAGACCCGAACGTAGCACCCGATCTATATTCTCTAAATCTCTTTTTATTGTTTTTTCTTGTTTGTAGGCAGGAACAATAACCGAAAGTAGTCCCTTTTTTATCTTCATCGTTTGTGATATGGGAAGTATACTATAAGAGAGGCTACCAATAAAGCTACGGATAAAATAGATAGTTTTATTACCGTCAAAAGGTCCGGATGTATAAACCATATTAATATTGCCTGAAGAAAAGCTGCCGCTATAAAAAACCAAACTACCTTGGTCTTACCAAGCGATAAATAAAATTGTATAAAAAGTACTGCCACCGATAGCACGGCCATAAACAAACCAAACCACCAAAGCATGGGGGCCCCTTCTATAAAATCCTGGCCATAAAATATTCCGACTACCAATTTAGGTAGTAACAGATATAACATAACTACGGCGCCTGCTATAACACTAACCAGTAAAATGCTGAGATAAAAAATGTTAAGATAGGGTTGGTTGAGTGTATGTCTTTTTGCTATCAAAGGAAACATTACATGGATAATCGGAGACGAACCAAAAAAAGCTACCCTCCCTAAAACAGCCAGAGATGCATAAATACCCGCCGTATCTTCCGGGAAAAAATGTTTTACCAAAATTAAATCTGTTGAATACATAGATGTTAAAGCTAACCCCTGTAAAAATACCGGTAAAGAATATTTAACCAGTGGTAAAATTTCCGGTACCTTGCCTTTTTTACCTACTAAATAGGCTGACAGAGAAAATCTGGTTATAAAATATGATGATAAAATTCCCAGTCCAATCCCTCCCATGGCCCCAAATACTGAGAAACCCGAGAAAACAAGCACAATTGTTAAAATAATTTTGGCCACTGCTTCAACCAAAAGGCTGGTTACATAACGACCAAATAAAAGTAAGCCCTGTAAGATAGACCTATACGTAAAAGTTACAATTGTAAAAAAAAGTGTTGGAGCCAGTAAATAAACTGCAGCTGGTTGAGTAATGTTTAAAAATTTTATTAACATCGGTGATAAAATTAAAGTTAATATCGCCACAATCCCTCCGGCCACTAAAGCCCAATGGTTAAACCATTTTGATAAATTGGCAATTTCTTCTTTAGTCTTTTTTGAGGTGATAAATTTTACTATGGTTAAACCAATTGATAGTTGAATAATAGAAAAAAACGCCAGAATTGAAATAATCGCTGCTAGGTCTCCATAATAAACTTTTCCCAAAAGTCTGCCGACAATAAAATGATAAACAAACTGCCCAAAATTAAATAGATTACTCCCTAATACCATTATTAAACTGCCGGATAAAAGTGGGTGCTTTATTAATTTTAAAACTTTCATATTTATGCTACCCAATAACCTCTGAAAAAATGCGCTGTTTCAAACATTAACCAAACATAGAATAAGACCAAGACAATAACCCTTACAAAAAGTGGTAAACTTTTAACGAAAACTGCAAGGCTTAAAAAACTTGGAAAAAATACGATTATATATCTTGGAACCGATGAAAAACTTCCTTGAATAGTCGGAAGTAAAAATCCTATTAGCGCAAAGAAAAGATATGAAAGCCTTATTTTTTTAAAGTAGCCATAAATTGGTAGTAAGAAAAATGCCACTCCGACAAAAAACTCTAAAATTATTGTCTGATAAATTGGATTTGAAATTTCAGTAGTGAGAAGCATTTTAATATATCTAAAATAAACCTGCGGCAGGGGTGTTATGCCCGATTCATGTTGAGGACCAACTATTTTTTGCAAGTGATAAAATGCCAGCGGATCACCCACTGTTATCCATTGGTAATACATATAAGCAAAAAGTCCGAGAGGTATTGCAAAAATCCAAAAATATTTCCTGAATGATTTTTTTTGTTGCCAAGCTTCCAGAAAAAGTGCTGGTAAAAGTAAGACGCCAAATATTCTGGTTACACTAGCAATTATGCCAAAAAAAGATGCCCAAAACCATTTATTTTTACGGGCAGCATAAAAAGACAATAAGCTAAGCAGTAAAAATAAAGATTCTGAATAAACTACCCCAAAGTAAAATGATGTTGGGAAGATAAGCAAACAAATAATTGTTAAATACGCAATTTTTTTTGGAAAATCTAAAATTATTAATTTGTAAAGTATAATCAAACTAAATAAGAAACTAAAGTTTGAAATTAAAAGTCCGATCGATACAACCGAAGTACTGGAATTGTCAAAAGGCTTGGTGAGTACATTCAATAGGATAGGGTATACTGGAAAAAATGCCTGCTCTAAACCTCTATAACCAATTTGGGCAATAGATAAATAATGTTCACCATCAAAGTTTGCCCATGCAAAAAGCCAAGGATTGCTTATGTAATTTTCAAATCCCCCGCCTAAAAAATTTCTTCCGGCCAAATTAACAAAATTTAAGGAAAAAATTAATATAAAAAAAAGAGTTATTTTCCAGAGCAAAAATAAACCGAATATAATTTTTAAATCACTTATTGGCAATAGCTTGTCTGTAAACTTCAATAGTTTCATTTGCTACTTTCTCCCAGGAAAATTTTGCTGCCTGAATTAGACCTAGCTTAGATAGTTTATCCTGAAGCGACCTACTTTGTAAAACATCTACTAAAACTTTAACAAATTGTTCGAGGTTCCTTGGGTTAAAGTATACAGGAGCAGCTTCTCCGATTTCATGTAAGCTGCCGACGTTTGAGGATAACACAGGAGTCCCACAACTCATTGCTTCGAGAACCGGAAGCCCAAATCCTTCATATAGGGATGGTTGTACATATATAGTCGCCGAATTATAAAAACCAATCAAATCCTCTAAATCCAACTGACCTGGTCTTAAAATATCTTGTTCCAGCTTTAAGTTTTTAATCATCTCATTAACTTGCTTCAAACTCTTAAGTTCAGGATGGTCAATATTATCAAGCTTTTTTAGGAACACATTTCCTACTAGTATTAACTTCAAATCAGAAAACTCAGCTTTTTGTTTTATTTTATCAAACCCTTCTATCAAAAAAGGTAAGTTTTTTACATAATTTGCATCGCCAACATAGAGTAAAAAATTATCCGGTAAGTTAAATTTCCTTTTAATCCTGAGTGTTTGCCCTTCAGATAAAATCCTCATAGAAGGGCTTGCCGCCTCTTTTATTACAGTTATCTTTTCTTCCGATATCTTTAAAAAATTAATAATATCTTTTTTTGATACTTCCGAAACAGTAATGATTTTTTTACAACTTTTTAATGCAAATTTTTGCCTAAAGAAATTTATCTTACCTTTCACTCCAACAGGATGTTGCTCTGGAAAAATAAGCGGGATTACATCATGAATTGTTACAACAGTTGAAAATTTTTTTCTTACCGGTAGTGTAGAAAAAAATAAATCAAACGTCGTATAGTGAATCAAGTCTACCTCTCCTAAATTATTGATATCCTCAAATTCTTCAATCTCTAAATCGCTTCGCGATCTTAGCTCTTCCAATAAATTTATGGTATATACACCTATACCTCTAAATCTATGGGCGTTTTTAAGCGGTAGTACATTAAATCCAATTCTCATTGTTTACTCCAATACTTCCAATAAGCTATAGGGAATCTCAAAGAAGAAAAGAGCGAGAAAACAAATCCTTGCCAAGAGTCCATAAAACCTTTATGTCTAATATACGTTTTTATAAACCACCAAATTGGCTTCAATAAAAAATAATTAAAAAGTGTTGTCAAGTTTATCTTTAAGTTTTCATCCTTCATATGAATATTCATTATATCGGTATATCTTCTTAATCCATCAAAATATTTTTTGAAACTTGTATCCCTAAAATGCAGCAGTGGATTTTTTAAATAACCAACTTTACCGGAAACTTCTGCTTGCTCATGTACGTCTTTTGCAGGCAGCCTTCCTTTACCTCGTCTATATAAACGTAATGTATAATCAGGATATTGTCCCCCTTTTCTTAAAAAACGCCCCAGGAAAAAGTTGCTTCTGGGTATCCAGAAACCATCAAGGTTTTTCCCTTCGATTACTTCTTTAATCTCTTTTGCCAGGGGTTTGGAAATTTGCTCGTCGGCATCAAGTTGCAAAACCCAGTCTTTAGTAGCCCTATCAATTGCTTTATTTTTATTAATATGAAATATAGGAGGATTATCTGTTTGAATTATTTTTGCACCATATCGTCTAGCAATTTCGATAGTTTTATCTTTTGACCCACCATCCACAATTACTATCTCACTAGCCAAATCTTTAACCGAGTCCAAACACCCACCAAGATTTACCTCTTCATTATAAACAGCAAGAACTACAGATAAAGTTTTTTTACTCATGCTCAATCTTTCTTTATTGCAAATATGAAAGCTGGTTTTCCATTGGGAAACTCCACTTTATCTAGAATTTTAGCATCTTTTGGAATTTCTTCCTCTGTACCAATAAATAAAATTTTACTCCCTCTTTCAATTTCTTTTGGATCTATTGATCTAAACTGATATTTATCAAAGCTTCTTACTGTCCCAAAATTAAATTTATCCCTTGAGGAAAGTACAGCTTGGGGTTGGAAATAACTTGGATCGTATCTTTTGTAGAATAAAACTAAAATATATGATTGATCGTATCGGTCTGTAATAACCACATTATTGTATTCCCCCTCATATTTGCTAAGCTTTTGCACCATCTCTTTAAAACCATATTCAAAAGCTTGCGGATATCTTTTTGGATAATGGATGTAATAAGACTCCAAATAATGCACAAATTCAAAAGTAAGTATTAAGCTTAACCCTAAAACTCCTAATTTCCCTAACGACCCCAACTTCCCTAACAAGCCTAAGGCCAATCCAGCTCCATACCCTATCACTAAAGTCAGAGGTATTACCAAAGTTAAAGCCCTTAAGGCGTGCGGTGTTTGATATGTCATGGATGAGGCTGCTGGTGCAATTAAAATCCAAGCTAATATAAGCTTTTTATGCTCATATTTTGCATTTATTAGACCCAATAACCCTACTGCTAAAAATAAACTCAAAGTCAAATAAAACTGGCCAGTTTCTGGCACCTTATTTCTAATTATTGGGTCCCCGTTAATAAACAAAAAGTCAGGTTTAAAGTGGTCAAGATAATGGCCAAGAAATTCTGGGCCATATGATGTTAATTTATTATGAATAAATTTTGTGTCTAATCTGTTCAGATTTTCGTGCTCTCCACGCAGTTCATTAATTCTGGCAATGGGCCCAGTATCAGATAAGAATGATAATCCGCTAAATCTTGTTGACCCTGTCCCGGAAATAAACTGAATAACCAGTGGTATAGTCAACAAGACCAGTAACGCAACCCACAATATCGTCTTTTTCAGTTCGATTATTCGCAATATAGAAATCAGTTTACCTCTATATAAAAAAAATAAAATAATTAAAAGTACAGGAACAATTAACCTTGGGCTCTGGTAAGTGTACATTGACGCTAAAAATGAGACTGTGCTCCAAAAAAGAAATTTCCAGTTTTTTAATCCCTTAATAAATAAAAACACACCCAAGGTAACAAAAAAAGTTGCTGCATTTGTTTCCCATCCACCCCTTGAAAAATGTATATGCCAGGGGGAAATTGCCAGAAGGAATGCAGATAAAATCCCAATCTTTTTACTTTGAAAAATTTCCTTAGCTAAAAAATAAATAAGTATTACCGTGGCAATTCCTAAAAGAGCTGAAGGAATTCTAACTGCCCATTCATTTAATCCTAGAATTGCCACAAAGGGCATTACAATATAAAAATATAGTCCTGGTTTGAAGTCCCCAAAAGATTTAAAGACAAACGGAAAAGTAGTTCCGTATTCATCTTTACCAGTTTGCAAAAGAGAATACGCATTATATCCAATAGCTGCCTCATCAGCATTAAAGCCTGCAGGAAATCGATCTAAAGCAATAAGCCTTAAAATTGCAGCTATAACTATTATAAAAATAATAACGATTATAATATTTATACTTTTCATTTAGTCTCCACTATTCTAAGAGCTTTCTCCCCATTTAAAAACTCAATATCCCCCACTACCCTAAATTCCCTAAACGGAAAAGTATCTTGATCAGGTAGCTCCTCTAAACTTCCTATAAATAAAGCGTTTCTCTCTCCCCGATCCGTTGGCCAGTAAATATGCCTAAACTCAATGTTATCTATTTTCCGAATAGTCCCTACATCAGAAGTTGGTTGATCTAAACTTGCTTGCTCTTGAAAGTTAAACGGGGGATATTTTGTATAAAAAAGATAATAAATATACGGTTGGCCAAAGGTATTGGTTATCACAACTTTATTAAATTTGCTTAAATCTAAGTTTTCAGATTTAATCAAACTAAAAATTTGCTTTTGCCCATAAACCCAATATTTTGAATATTCAATTGGGGCATGAATAAAATACCTATCAAGATAAATTAAAAAATTACTCAAAATCATTAACAAAATAATTCCTATCCCCAAATATCCCCAACTACCCCTAATTTCCCTAAACCATTTATAGATAACCCAAACTCCAATTCCTTCCAGCACGGCTATTGGTAAACTTAAATTCAGGGCTCTTAAATTACTTATTAAATCTCTTGAAAAAACAGCAGGAAGTGGTGCTAAAATTAACCACCAAAAAATAAACAGTGAATTTTTTCCTCCATTTTTTAAAAGATAAACAAGCCCTATTGGAATTAAAATTACTGAAAAGAAGTAGAGCGCTCCTAAATCAGGTACCCTATGACGCTCTGAATAATCCCCATCAATAAATAACATTTTAGGAGAGAAATAAATTAAGTAACGCTCAAAAAGTCCTTTTGTATATACCCACCACTGCCCATGCAAAATTTTAAATCCAGTGCTATTTTCCATCATGCCATCTTCAGATGAAATTTGGGAGATTACTTCTTGAGTTCTTTGATATGCAAACAAATTTTGAACGAAAAGCCTTGAAGTTTGACCATTAAAAAAAGTCCAAAAAATTAAGGCGAAAAAAATGGCTAAAATCAAAACCGGTACTTTTACTGATTTAATATCCAAACTCTTCCTATATACGAGGAACAAAATTACCATCAAAAGCGGAACAAATAACCGCGATGCTTGATATGTAAAAAGGGATAAGCCAAATAAGATAGTAGAAAAAATAAGAATTTTTTTCCTTTCCAACCCTCTTAGAAAAAAATAAACTGCAAAAATATTTAAAGTTAAAGCTATATTTGCTTCAAAAGCTGGGCGGGAGAATTGTAGGTGCCATGGGGAAATTGCAAGAAAAAAAGCCGATAAAAAGGACAGTTCCCTTTTTCTAAATAATCTCTCTACAAGCAAAAAAACCCCTAATACCCCTAATACCCCAAAAATAGCCGATGGCAACCTAACAGCTAATTCATTTAATCCGAATATTGCTATAAAGGGGATATCCAAATAAGCATAAAGAGCAGGCTTAAAATCCCCAAAGGATTTTAAATTGAGTGGTAAAAAATTTCCATATTCGTCCCGTCCAGTCTGTAAGATCGAATAAGCATTATATCCCAAGGCCGCCTCATCCCAAGTTAGGCCAGGAGGATTATTTGGTAAGTCCCAAAAACGAAGAATAGAAGCTAAAATAAGTATTACAAATAGGAAGAAACTTCTCACCTTTCTATTGTACCTGGGGAAGCTCAACTATATCAAATGCGGGTTCTCCATCAAGGAAACTTATGACTTCCAAAAGCTTTGAGTCCTCCGGATAATTCCCCGGACTTGTGATTAAAAGGCATTTGACATTTGACATTAGGCCTGCCCGTCCGGCAGGCGGACATTTGGCATTCTCTTTAACTTCCCAATCATTTAAAAATCTATATCTATCAAATCCATCCACCCAATACCAATCTGACCTACGATATCTATTTAAACTTGGATCGTTTCTATATTGCTCAGAGTCAAATTGCATATAGAAAAGTAAAAATTCATGCGGCTCTCCATACTTTTTAGTAAAATAAATTTTTTCATACTGGTTACCATTTCTTTGTATATAATTTACAGCTTGTTTGTATCCATATTGCCAAGCCCAGGAGTAATTCCTAGTATAGTCAATGCTATAATTCTTCCAAAACAAGAACAGGCTGAAGAGTAAAACTAAGATTATAATGAATTTAATAAGCATCTTTCTTTTATCGATCCAAGGATTTAAGCCATTCAAGCAATATGCAAGACCTAATGAAATAATCATTATCATCGGTGTAATCATTAAAATCGATCTCAAAGCATGAGGTGAATCTCTTGTGATGGCCGCTGGTATCGGGGCAATCAATAACCACGCGAAGCTAAAGAGTTGCCATTTTTTTCTCTCTTTGTAAATTTGCCAAAATCCAAGTAATAAAAATGGTGCCAAAACAGGATACAAAAGCCCGGAACCAGGCACACTGAATTGGTAATTCGATCCACCGTTTAGGAACAGAAAGTTTGGGCTAAAATGACTAATGTAATTCTTCATCACTTCAGGAATAAAATATGTTACTTTATTAAACCTAATTTCAGAAAGTGTCGGAGGCAGCGCAGAACTGCCGCGAAATTCATTTATCTTTGCTATCGCACCCTCATCTACTATCTGAGTCCATCTATATCTTGCTGATGAATCTTGTAAAAGTGCTTTTGGCAAAGCCATTATAAAAAAAATTGCAAATATTAAAAGTGAGGCTATAGAGATTTTTTTACTACTTAAAATTTGTTTCCAATAAAAAAGTCCCAAACTCAAAATTAAAAGTGGAGTAACAATCCTACTGCTATTGTATGAAAAAATAGTCAGACCAAAACATATGGCTGAAAAAAACAAAAAGTAATTTTTTCTTAGTCCCAAAATAAAAAGATAGAAAGCTAAAGTAGTTAAAAATAAGGCAAGCTGTGCTTCCAGTGCAATTCTCGAAAGTATAATCGTCCAGGGTATAACTGCTGCTAAAAATGCTCCCCATGAAGCAACATGAATATTGCCCTTTTCTTTTAATATCAAAAAAACTAAAAAAACCAAACCTATTCCTAAAATAGCAGAGGGTAAACGCACTCCCCACTCATTTAATCCAAATAGTTTTATAAATGGAATATCCAAATAAATATATCCTGGAAGTTTGTAGTCTCCATATGCTCTAAATGATAGCGGTAAAAACTGCCCCCATTCGTCTTTTCCCGATGAGACAACTGAATAAGCATTATACCCTAAGGAAATCTCATCCCAATTTAATGCAGATGGTAAAGTATCAAGGTTAAACAAATGTAGAAAAATAGCCAAAATAATTGTCAGAAATAATAAGATTTTTGCGGGCATATTTATTTTTCCGTTGAAACTGCTTTAAAAATTATTTTTCCCTTCATATCCTTAACTTCAAAAACTGACTGAAAAGTTTCTGGAAAATCCTCTGGTTTTGAAACAATAAGTGCATTTTTTCTTTGACTGTCTTTCATCAACCAATTTATATCTTCAAAATAGAACTTGCCAAGGTTCCAGCTTTCCAACTGATCTACATATAACTTATTGGATTTTTCATATCTTAACCAATCTTTTGATGCTATTTGAAATTCATTTGGATCCATTTTTCCATAAAAAGCAATAAAAATTTGAGGTTCAGTAAATACCTTTGAGATAACAATCTCATCATATTGATTTTGGACCTCGATAATCTTTTTAAATACTTGATCATAACCATACCTTAAATTAGGTGGAGATTTTTGCGGCAGCTTAATAAAATAAAAATGCACAAAAGTAAGAATGCTAAAAAATAAAATGAAACCTACATGGATTTTGCTTCGCTTTAATTTATCAAACAGATAATTTACCCCAATTGCTGAAATGATCGCAGTTAAAGGTAGAAGTGTAGGACTTCTGTTTGCATTCATTACACCAATTGTTAAAGAAGAGGGAATTAAAGCCAAAATAAACCAAAGAATGATTAATTTTTTATTTTCCAGCTTTTTAGTAATCATAATATAGATTGCAATTAACCAAAATATTATTTCAACCGGATATAGAAGGGGATGGTGGGGGAAATTTAAATAAGTATTGTCAGGACGCTGGCCGCTAAAGTAAAATCCGGGAGATAAGTATGAAAGGTAATTTCCAAAAAATTGGTTTGCTAAAAACAAAAATTTATTATCTGTCAGTTTATCAACAATCGGAGGTAGAGGAGAGGAGCCTTTATCGGAAAAGTAACTGTTAATTTGTCTTTCGCTAAATATTCCAACATCAGATGATCTTACTAAACTAGAATTTAAATTAAGTAAAATTGGGAAAATAAAAACAAGTAAAATTAAACCGCCAACCCAATTTTTACTAATACTTAATTTTTTCCAACTTATAACTACTAATCCTACTATAAATAAAATAACAAAAACCCTCCATGAGTGATAAGTGTACAAAGTTAATCCAAAAAATAACACTGATAAAATTATATTTTTTAATCCGGATTTAAGATAAAATAATACGCCTAAAGAGAATGTCAGTATGCCAATCCCTCCCTCCCATGCTGTTCTTGATAATTGTATATGCCAGGGATTTATACATAAAAGAAAACTTGCCCAAAGAGCAATTTTCTCATCTTTTAAGAGCTGCTTAGTTAGATAAAAAGTTATAAGAACAACTAAGACTCCTGCTACCGCAGCTGGAAATCTTACAGCCTCAACACTTAAACCAAATAAAGCTACTGAAGGAATAGCTAAATATGTATAAACCGGGGGCTTAAAATCTCCAAAGCCCCTTGGAAAAAGAGGGAAAATTTCCCCCCACTCATCTTTTCCTGAATTTAGTATAGAATAGGCTGAATATCCCTGCTGAGCCTCATCTCCTGTAAAACCATTTGGAAATTGGCCCAAAAATAATATTCTGGTAAGTACTGCTATAACTAATATAAAACCAATCAGCAATTTATCTCTCATTTTGTTCCTGTTAGTATATAAAAAATCGGCTCACCGATGGGGGAGGCAACTGTTTTCAAAACTTTCACTCTTTTATCTAAAAGAGTTTGGGGATTTGTGATATCATCTCTCGATGATGCAATATATAAAATTTTACTATCCAAAATTTGTTCAAATGGTCCATCTACCTTTCCGAAGAAATATTTTTCTTCCAGAGAAAAGCCGTCAAAAGCTTCTGTGCTAAACTCCTGGTGGAATCTATTCGGATCATATTTTGTCCAAAATAAAAATCTAATTAAAGAGGGTTCATAAGTATTATTTATTAAAATTTTTTCATAATTTGATCCGTTTGCGGAAACATATCCGAAAGCTTCTTTGAAACCAAAGTGCCAAGCCCGGGAGCTTTCGATAGGGTAGTGTGCATAATATCTATGCAGATAAAAGGTGGTATTAAATACTGCCAGAATGATTAAAATTCCCGCTAAGTTTCGATACTTAACACTTTTAAGCTTACCAAGAATCTCATTAGCCCCTAAAGAAACTAAGATCATAAAAGGCATGAGCATTAAAAAGTTTCTGGTTGCATGAAAACCTCCATCATAAGTTAGGGAAGCTGGGATTGGCGCAATTAAAAGCCAGCTCAAAAGAACCTTTTCCCCCGTTCCCCATCTCCTATATATTCCAAAGAGCCCCAATCCTAAAAGGATCGTCTCGAAATAATACATCTGTCCCATCTCATGAATAGAATGTCTTGCATTAGGATCCCCGCTTAAAAATAAAAATTCCGGAGAAAAAGCACGAAGATAATTTAGAGTAATATTTTGCATCCAAATTAAAGGTTTGTTATGAAACAATCTTTGCAAGTCAAGAGGTAGCTGCTCGCTTTTTTGAGCTAAGAAAACTTTATCCTGCAAAGTTTGACTCCCAAAAATACTAATAATATTAAATCTTTCTCCTGATTTACCTGAAATAGTTTGGATACCATAGGGGGCGAGTACCAGAAATAATGTAATTAAACCAATTAACCAAATGCCACCAAAACGACTAGAGGATACTTTAATATCTTTTCTAAAAATTATAATCATCATAAAAATTATTAAGGGCAGAAAAAGTACGGCCGTAGAATAAATATAAGGAGTTAAACCAAAAAGAATTGCTGAAATTACCAGATGCCATTTCTTTTCTAGGCCCTTCAGAAAAAAATAAGTTGCAAAAATAAAAAATGTTAAAAGCATTGTTACTTCAAACCCTGCCCTGGAATAATGAATATGCCATGGAGAAATTGTTAAAAAACCAGCAGCAAGTAGTCCGATCTTTTCATTAAATAGCTTTCTCGCAAGCAAAAATATTCCCAACATCCCAAGTATTCCCCAAAAGGCCGCAGCAAGGCGCACTCCCCACTCATTTAATCCAAATATAGCTATTAATGGGATGTCCGAATAAATAAAAAGTGGTGCGCGATATTCAGAAAGGGAATGAATTAGAGTTGGAAAAGACTGACCATATAAATCTTGACCAGTTTTTAAAATGGAATAGGCCTGATACCCAACGTCCACCTCATCCCCAAAAAGCGATGGCGGAACTTTATCAAGCTGATAAACCCTCAAGACTGTAGCAATAATTAATATTGCAAATAAGATAGATAGAGTTTTCTTCAATCTACTTCTATTGTACACAAATCATAGATGTCTGCGTAGTCTGGGGATTAGAAAAATAAGTTGTAAAATAAATGCTCCTAATTTTCCATGATATTTAACTGCTGATTCCATATTTAACTTATTTTTATCCATTCCAGATTTAGTTGCTCCAACAAGATGTTTTATTGTAACTTTTGGATAATAATAAATTTTTTTACCCAAATTTTTAACTCTCTTACACAAATCTACATCCTCATAATATAGGAAAAACTTTTCATCAAATCCCCCTAACCTTTCAAATAAATCTTTTTTTATTAATATTGCTGCACCATAAACCATTTCAACTTCTGTTGGCTTACCACCTGGAATATATTGAGAATAAGCATTTTTTACTCCTAAAATATACTCCTTAAAAGCTCCCATGATAGTGGGGAGTTTTCTTGCTGAAGGTTGGATTGCTCCATTTTCCAAAACTAGTTTTGGTCCAACTATTCCTGCATTTGGGGTATTTTCATAAAAATTAACCAGTTCATCAAGTGGTTTTTCTACCTCTGTATCCGGATTTAAGAAAAATAAATATTCACCTTTTGCCTCTTCTGCAGCTTTATTATTCGCCTTTGCAAAACCCAGATTTTCTGAAGATTTAATCAGCTTAATATTTGTAAACTTTTTTATTATCTGTATTGTTCTATCGCTTGATGCATTATCAAAAACAATTATTTCATCCTCTTGTAATGATGTAAGACATTTTTCTATAAAAGCCTCACTATTATATGAGACAATGATTACCGATAGTTTAGGAGTTTGCATAATTTATTGCCTCCAGATCATTCGCGGCAATCTTAATAAGGCCCACAAAAATGAAACCCAATATCCTGGGCCACTTGTCACCAACCTTTTCATCAAACCTTTCTTATGTTCTCTTATAAGACTCTTATCTTTAATATTTTTCCAGATAAATAAAAGTTGGTTTCGCTCCTGTACCCACCTAACATACCTTTGATTCAATTTTTTGATAGTTGTTTCGTGTTCATGTTTTACTAAAGCTTTAGGCTCCCATAGAATTTCAAATCCAGCTTTAGTTGCTCTAAAAGATATGTCAATATCTTCCCAATAAAATGGAGCAAAAAGGCTATCAAAACCTCCTAAGTTTTGCCAGATGCTTTTGCGGAAAGCTGCGGATCCGCCCGAAGCCCAGGCGCTTTTTTGGATAATCACTTTTTCTTCTCCCCTTTTAAACTCAAAAAATCCGTCCTTCCAAAAAGTTATAGAGGGACCCTCACCCTCCTCATGTAAGTTAACAGCAAAAACTTTTGGATTATCAAAATGTTTAATTAACGGTTTCAAAAAATCCTGTTCCACATAGACATCATTATTCAATAAAACTACAATATTTCCAGACGCGCCATCAAATAATTCATTAACAGACGGAATAAATCCTTTATTTTTTTCATGAACCAAAAGCTTGACTTCTGGGAATTTACTCTTTAGTAAATCTACACTTCCATCAGTTGAGCCATCATCCAAGATAATCACCTCATCTGCGCCACTATCCAAAATATTAGGTAAATTTTTTTCTAGAAGTTCTATTCCATTAAAGTTAGGGATCGTTATTGTTACTTTCATATTCTTCGAGGAACTATAATCCTTAGGATTAGCAATAAAGAACTCACAAAAAATATGCTAGCCATGATACTGCGAAGTAATATTACTTGACTGTCTTGTAAAAGTTCATGTAAGCCATTAGCGCTACTAAGAACAGGAAAAAGAGGAGCAAATAACTTTAGCTGAAGAGAACTCTCAAACAGAAAAAACATACCGAGCAAGCTAACTGTTAAACCTATAATTGACCATTTTATTTGTTTATCCCAATGATTTAAAGAGAAAATGATTAGAAATGGAGTTACCCATAAAAACCATTGGATATGAAAATGAGAGAATGCAAAGATTGAAAGCAAGATCATGATCGAAAATGACAAGAAATCTTCTTTTGTTCTACTCCGCAGGAAGTAAATAACATAAAAGAATAGCATTAGGCTTGGTACAATTAAAATAAACTCACCACCGGACAGAGGAATCTTTGCATAAAGTATTTTTTGCATCTGCGGTGCAAACAGTGCATCATTTCTAAAGCTAGCTGATTGAAGATATGGTGTAACAGTAATTATATAGGGTATCAGTGATAAAAATATCATTTTTATCCTATCTCTAAAATTGACTGTTAATCCTAAAAGTAAGGGTAATAACAAAAATGGGGCACTTTTGGTTGCAGCGCCTGCTCCCAACGCCAAAGCAGCCAGATATAATTTATCTTTTTGAATAAAATAAAAACATAAACTTAAGAAAAATGTCAAATAAATATCATACTGCCCTATGGCCGAAGAAACCCAAATAGATAAAGGGTTAAAAAGCCAAAGTAAAAGGGTTTTTGTTTGATACCGGGACTGGATAATTAGGCTAAGTAATATACCTATTCCTATATCAAAAATAATGAATGGGGCTTTAACATATAATAAATATAGCCACATTTCGGGTTTACCCAACAATAGATTTTGATTTACCAAAAAGGTGTTTTCAGTATCCTGATCTACAAAAATTCTTCCTATTTGATGGAAAGGTAGCGCTAGTAAATAACTAAAAGGTAAGTAATTTAATAATTCTTGCGGAGCGATACTATAAGACCTACTATAAGGATCCAGTTCTTTCATCTCTAAATAGACAAAACTTGCGGTTGCTGAAGCTCTAACATCTTCATGGAAAGTAAAAGCTCCAATCAA
>CAYIDT010000010.1:0-1546 GCA_964362265.1 uncultured Gammaproteobacteria bacterium
TATTATATCAAGCTATTTGCAAATTGAGGAGAATTTGATATACTTATGTTATGGAGAGAATATCTCATGATATCACAGATCTAGCCAAGGTAGTTGGAGGGGCTGTTTGGCGTCTCTTTACTATGCCAGGCCCTGATATTTCAGGGGAAATCTCATTTTTTCAGAATGCTCGTTATGCATTTCGCGATATTGCACTTGCGGAAGCACAATATAGGGCAAGTAAACTAGCTGATCCGAAGGTGCGCCACGAACTTAATAGAGAAGTTTTGGATCAGTGGGAATCTGCAAAGGCACATATTTATACTGATTACATCTTGCCTGGAGATTTGAACGCAGATCCTAGCAAGGTAGTCTCAGAGGCTCTTACTGAGGATAAATAATAATTGCTCTTTTTCCCCAAATAGCTTTAAACTTTTCAAAATCTAACTGAATTTTTTCACCAAAATAGGGATCATTTATAATAAAACCTTTATTATCAAATCCTATTAGAACGACTAAATGTCCTGACTCTCCTTTTTTAAATCCTTTTGGAAGAGATACAATGACCGGATGATTTTGAGAAAGCTCTTCTTTTAATGTCAACAATCCCTCTTCCATTTGTTGTCTGTTAATGATTTCCAGATCCTGTTTTTCAAATCCCCTTTCTTTAAGATGTTGTAGTGACTGCTCTGGGATATTCCATGATCTTGTTATTGCCCCATATCCTAAACTTTTAGCAATAAGAGCTAAACTATGGTGGTACCAACCAACTCCTTCTAAAAAACCCTCCATTTCTAAACCCTTTTTGTAAAGGTCGTCAATTGTTAAATTTGTGGGTTTGTAAAAATCCAATAACATTTTTAAGGCAGCAATGCCACAAGAACGATCCTTCCAATCCGGATTTTTTGTATCAACCATTTGAGAATAATATGGAATATCTAATATCATGCTACAATTTTTAACCTCCTGGCTCCATCTCCTGCCTTTTCATTATACGAGAAAACTTTCAAATCATCCGGAAATTTACCATTTTCAATTTGGCCAGTATGAACTCCTGTTGGGTTTGTAATCCCGCTTGAGTGTGCATAAATGATGTTATTACCTGTTTCCAAAATGATCAAGATATGGCTAGCTTTTTTGCTATTAAGCTTAATAAGGTCTCCAGGTTGTGTATTACCCATCTCTATAGGGGTACTAAACTGATCAGATGTTAAAATTGCCACATTAGTAGCAGAGGCTTTTGGAAATCCATTATCTAGCATACTTCTTTTTCCACTTTTTTTCAGTAAATAATCTAGTACATGGTAAGCAATACCAGAACAATCAATGCCAAGCATATTTTGCTCCATAAATTTTCTGATTTCTTCGATTGAAGCTTTTCCCAGATCAAAGTTTTGTTCTTTGGCAATTTGGATCGTATCTGAAACCAGAGTTTGCGGATCAGATTTGCCATATTTTCTCCGATCAGCTTGATAAGGGATATTTATTCTATAAGGAGTTGGGATTAATTTACCTCCTAAGGGCAGCAAAAATTTTTCATAAGCTTGCATAAGAATTTTGGAATAAT
>CAYIDT010000010.1:1646-11046 GCA_964362265.1 uncultured Gammaproteobacteria bacterium
GCATGGGTTTGGATAAATCTTTTCCGTGGAGGTACCTCATCACCCATTAACATAGTAAAAACTTCATCAGCTCCTTCGAGATCTTCAATAGTAACTTGTTTTAAAACTCTATTTTCCGGGTTCATAGTTGTTTCCCAAAGCTGATCCGGGTTCATTTCCCCCAGGCCCTTATACCTTGAAGTCACAACTGCATCTGTTTTTATTGTTTTTATAGTTTGAACTTTTTCCTCCTCAGAATATGCATAATAAATTTCCTTTCCTTTTTGGATTTTATAAAGTGGAGGTTGGGCAATGTATAAATATCCTTTTGTAATAATTTCCGGCAAGTACCTGAAGAAAAATGTGAGCAGCAGTGTTCGAATATGTTCCCCGTCAACATCAGCATCAGTCATGATAACAATTCGGTGGTAGCGCACTTTATCATAATTTATAATATCCCCTATTCCTGTACCCAGGGCTATTACCAAAGCTCTAATTTCTTCAAATTCCAAAATTTTATCAAGGCGAGCCCTTTCTGTATTTAATATCTTTCCCCTAAGGGGCAAAATAGCCTGAAATTTTCTATCTCTTCCCTGTTTAGCTGAGCCTCCAGCAGAATCTCCTTCAACTATATATAGTTCAGATCCCACCGGATCTCTTTCCTGACAATCAGCAAGCTTACCTGGAAGGGTCATTCCATCTAGCGCGCCTTTTCTAATCACTGCATCCTTAGCTGCCCTTGCTGCTGCCCTTGAGCGGGCTGCCAAAATAACCTTTTCCATAATTTTCCTCCCGTCTCCTGGATTTTCCTCGAAATAGGTTTCCAGTCCCTCTTTTACAACAGTATTAACAAGTGCCTGAACCTCAGCATTTCCAAGCTTTTCTTTGGTTTGGCTCTCAAACTGGATTCTATCTGAGTCCATTTTAATTGAAACAACTCCGGTTAACCCTTCTTTAATATCCTCTCCTGTTAAGTTTTCATCTTTTTCTTTGAGAGCCTCAATTTTTCTGGCATAATCATTTATAGCACGAGTCAACGCGATTCTAAAACCTGTCAGATGACTTCCACCCTCTGTGGTTGGTACGACATTGGCAAAACTCTCAATAGTTTCCGTAAAGCTATCGTTATATTGAATTGCCACCTCAACCTCCACCTCGTCTAAAACCCTTTTGAGAATAATCGGATCGGGATGAATCAAAATTTTGTTTTTGTTAAGATGAGCAATTAAAGTAGCCAAGCCTGATTCAAAAAAGAAGTGTTTTTCATGATTTGACCGCTCATCAATCAAATGAAAATAAATTCCTGAAACAAGGTATGCTACCTGTTTGAGTTGTCTTTCCAATCTTTCAAAATCAGGGGTAATTGTTGAAAAAACCGTTTTATCTGCCAGGAAACTTAATTTTGTTCCTGTTTTAGCGGTCCATTGGAAATTGCTATCAAATGGTAATTTCCCATCTGTATTAACTTCTGCTACAGTTGCTTTGGGTTTACCCCGCGTGTATTCCTGAAAGTAAACTTTGCCGTCTCTTCGTACTTCTGCTCTCATATAATCTGACAGCGCATTAACAGCAGATACCCCTACTCCATGGAGTCCTGTTGAGACTTTATATCCTCCTTGGCCAAATTTGCCTCCGGCATGAAGAGTGGTCATGATAACTTCCAAAGCTGATTTTTTGACTTTAGAGTGAATATCAACAGGAATCCCTCTTCCATCATCGGCAACAGTTGCATAGTTACCCTCGTGAAGTATAACCCAGATATTTTTGGAATATCCGGCTAAGGCCTCATCGATCGAATTATCAACAACCTCTTTTATAAGGTGATGAAGCCCGCGCAGGTCCGTTGAGCCAATATACATTCCCGGTCTTTTTCTAACCGGTTCTAAACCTTCTAAAACTTGAATTTCTTTTGCTGTGTATTGATCTGTAGCCATTTCTATCAGTCTTTCTCTTAATTTAGTTTATCATCTTTGGGAAGGGCAAACAAGCATTAAATATTCCAAAATGGCTCGGATATTTACATTTTGAGCGGCCCATTCTTCTGCTTGCAGGAGCTGTTTTACAAAATCAACTATACCACGGCCGTTTGTTAGTTGTAACAACATTTGTTCTCTGAAATATATAGTTAATGCATGTAACAGTTCCTCTCGCTTTTTACATTTTTCAATGTATTCAAAACGCTCCTCGATATCTAATTGTAATAATTTTTCTATGTCATGCTGGAGTGAAGCGGCTGGCGTTCCTTTCAGAATGACAATTTGACAACGAGATATTACTGTAGGAAGAAGATCAGATTCTGATTTGGCTCCAAGCAGTAGTAGCGCTTCTTCCGGAGGCTCTTCCAGAAGTTTCAATAGTGCATTTTGAGCATCAAATGTTAAACTTGAAGCATCTTCCAAAACTAGCGCCCTACCCTTAGCCGAGTAAGGTTTCATTGAAAAATGCTTATTTATTTGTCTTGCCTGTTCTATTCCAAGTTTACTACCTGACCCAAAAAATAAAACATCCGGATGGTTTAGATCTAAACTCGAGTTTATTGCTTTTTTTATTGCTTCCAAATCTGGAGAAATCAAGAGTCTTGCAATCATTGCCCAATTTTAACATAATAGAATTATATGGCTCAATCTGCTCAAACAATTGAGGATATCCTCTTTCACCAAGGTCTTTTGACTTCTAACCAGCTTTCATCAATTAAACTTGAAAGCATTAATACCGGAGTGCCCCCAGAAAAAATTATCTTGGAGCACAGTCTTGTCCCAATAGACAAAATTGCCGAGGTACGGGCCAAACTTTTAAACGTTCCTTTTATAAAATTGGAAAGTAGAGCTATTTCCACAGAAGCGCTAAATCTAATTCCTGAACCTGTGGCCAGAAGATATCAACTTATTCCCTTTGATAAAAAAGGAGATCAGCTTTTTGTTGCTATGGCAGACCCACTGGATTTGCAAGTTATTCAGTTCATTGAAAAAAAGTCAGGCTTTAGAATAAAACCTTTTCTTGGTCTCCCCGAGGATATTTTAAAAGCCGTCCGCGCAGAGTATGCTCAAAACTTAACCACAGAAGTTACGTCAGCTTTAAAAGAGGTTGCAGCAGTTACGCCAATAGAAGAAGCCGGAGTTGCAGAAATTATCCGTGAAGCTCCCATTGCTAATATAATTTCACAACTTATTGAATATGCTATCAAAACCCGCGCTTCGGATATTCATATCGAGCCGGAGGAAGATAAAACAAGGGTGCGTTTTAGAATTGATGGAATTTTGCATGAGAAAATAATTTTACCTAAAGGAGTCCATGATGCGGTTGTTTCTCGAGTTAAGATTTTATCTGTTTTAAAAATTGATGAAAAGCGGCTTCCTCAAGACGGCAGGTTTACTTTTAACTTTGGTAAGGAGGAGGTTGATCTTAGGATTTCAATTGTCCCAACTATTTTTGGGGAAAAGGTGGTTATGCGTCTTCTTCCAAAAAGTGTCCGGGCGCCATTACTTTTGGAACTTGGGCTGCGAGGCGCTTCTTTAAAAAATCTAGAAACGCAATTACTTCGACCCCATGGAATAATTTTGATTTGTGGACCAACCGGTTCTGGAAAAACTACTACCCTTTATTCGATCCTTTCCAAAATCTCAAAGACATCTATAAATATTTTAACTATTGAGGATCCGGTTGAGTATCAAATTCCTGGGGTTAATCAGGTTCAAGCTAATTCTCAAATAGGTTTAACTTTCGCATCGGCTTTGCGAAGTTTTTTGCGCCAAGATCCAAATGTGATTATGGTAGGAGAAATTCGCGATGTAGAAACAGCAGAGTTGGCAATTCAAGCAGCATTAACCGGGCATCAGGTTTTTTCCACAATTCATACAAACTCGGCTGCGGGAGCTCTTCCTCGCCTTTTGGATATGGGAGCTCAGGCGTTTCTTCTTGCCTCGGCAGTTAATGCGATTTTAGGACAGCGAGTTATTCGAAAATTATGTCCAGCCTGTAAAACTCAAATTGCTACCCCGCCTGAAATTTTGGAAAATATAAAGGAGGTTTTGGGAAAACTCATGCCCACTTCTATTGACCAGGTAAAAATTAATAAGGGGGTGGGTTGCATTCAGTGCGGCCACACAGGTTTTTTGGGTAGGACCGGAATTTTTGAGGTTCTAGTTGTAACAGAAGCTATTTCGAGGTTAACTTTAGAGCGTTCAACTGTTAGTCAAATTGAAGAAAGAGGAGTTGAGGAAGGTATGATTACCATGAAACAAGATGGATATTTGAAGGTGCTTGAGGGAGTGACTACCATGGAGGAAGTACTTAGGGTAGCGCAAGACTGATGACTATACAACAACTTTTAGAAATAACTATTGCCAGAAACGCTTCAGATTTGCATTTAGTGGCAGGCTATTCTCCTAGCCTTAAAGTAAACGGAGAGCTTTCCCCTATTCCCGGGGAGGAAGCTCTTGAGCCTGCTCAAATTGAAGAGCTTATTTCCAGTATGCTCTCGCCCGATCAAAAACAAATTTTTGCTCAAAATTTGGAACTTGATTTTTCTTTTGAGCTTCCTCAAAAAGGAAGATTTAGAATAAATCTTTATAAGCAGAAGGGTTCGCTTGCTATCTCTTTTCGTCACATTCCATATACAATTAGAACACCTGATGAGCTAGGTTTTCCAAAAGTCGTTCAGAAAGTCACAGAACTTAGACAAGGATTTATCCTGGTTACTGGACCTACAGGCCATGGGAAATCTACAACCTTGGCCAGTTTTATAGACAAAATTAATAAAGAACGGGGAGTTCATATTATCACCATTGAAGATCCTGTTGAATACGTTTATCCCAAAGCTAAAGCCTTAATTTCTCAAAGGGAAATTAACGCTGATACAAAATCCTGGGATAATGCTCTGCGCGCTGCCCTGCGGGAAGATCCGGATGTTGTTTTAATTGGTGAGATGAGAGATTTGGAAACAATTTCATCTGCTATGACTATTGCGGAAACAGGGCACTTGGTTTTTGCCACGCTTCATACAAACTCGGCAGCCCAATCAGTGGATAGAATTATTGATGTTTTCCCGGAAAGTCAACAACCTCAAATCCGGTTTCAATTGGCCTCAACACTAGAGGCAATTTTATCTCTTAGGCTGATCCCTACAATTTCTCCGGGAAGAATTCTTGCCATGGAAATTCTTTTTGCTAATCCTGCTGTGCGCAACAATATACGAGAAGGTAAAACCTACCTTATTGATAATGTAATCCAAACCTCAGCCGAACTCGGAATGATCTCACTTGAGGCTTCCCTGGCAAATTTGGTAAAAAGCGGCAAGGTTTCATCTGAAGTTGCACTTAAGTTTGCACTACGCCCCGAATTGTTGAGCAAACTTTTACGTTAATAACAGAAATAATATGGCCAGCTTTTTATACAAAGCAAAAGATTTAAATGGTCAGCTTCATCAGGGAGAAGTGCAGTCTGCAGATGCTCATGCAGCTGTTATTATTTTGCGGAAAAAAGGTTTAGTTGTTATTAATGTTTCTCCTAAGAGTATTCTGGAACTCCGTTTTTTCGACCGATTTTTTGATAGGGTAAGTTTTTCTAAGCTGGTAAATTTTACAAGACAGTTAGCTACTATGATTTCAGCAGGTCTTGTTTTATCCGAAGCTATTGATATTTTGGTTGAACAAGAAGAACAAAAATATTTTCACTCATGCTTAGTCCAGCTCTCGGCTGATCTAAAAGGAGGCTTAAGCCTTGCTGCATCTTTATCTAAATATCCGAATATTTTTCCCGGAATCTATATAAATTTAGTGAAAGCTGGGGAAGCTTCGGGAAAATTGGATGCAGTTTTACTGAAAATGGCTGACAACTTAGAAAAAGAAAAAGAATTTAAGGCAAAAGTTAAAGGAGCAATGATTTATCCGGCTGTTGTTATAACAATGATGGGAGCGGTTGTTGTTATTATGATGATTTTTGTTATCCCCAAGCTTGTTTCCCTATATAAAGAGACAACACTTGAGTTGCCACTCCCAACTAAAATTTTGATTTTTATATCGGATGTTTTTGTTAATTTCTGGTGGCTTTTGGTTTTGTTTATTGCGGTAGCTTTGGTACTTATAAAAAGATGGATTAAGACCCCTCAGGGGAAGTTATATTTTGATAAAATTCTACTTAAGATGCCGATAGCTGGAAAAATTATTACAAATGTAACTTTGACTAATTTTAATAGAACCATGGGGTTACTCGTTGCAGCAGGGATACCAATTCTGACTGCTATCGAGATTGTGCAAGATCTAACAGGAAATGATGTTTTTAAAAAAGCCTTGAAGAGTTCCTACTCCGGAGTGGAAAAAGGACTGGAATTTTCTGCTCAACTTATATCTCTTCCGGTTTTCCCCACAATTATTGGGCAAATGGTTAAGGTTGGTGAGGAAACAGGAAAAGTTGATGAGATTTTCTTTAAACTCTCTGATTATTTTGAAGCTGAATCGGATCAACTGATAAGAAATTTAACTGTGGCAATTGAGCCAATAATTTTGATAGTCCTGGGTATAGGTGTTGGATTTTTGGTAATTTCTATTATTCTGCCAATATACAAGTTAACCACTTCGTTCTAAATTGGTTCTTGACGAAAAGGAGTTTATTATGTCTAAAATAGAGTATAGAGATTTATTTTTGAAAGGGGGTGAAAGTTTTTGAGAAAATCTGTCCATGGGTTCACCTTAGTTGAACTTTTAGTTGTTATTGCTATTATTTCCATTTTGGCAGCAGTAGTTGTACTTATTATTAATCCATTGGAATTAACAAGACGCGGCCGTGATGCTGCAAGATTAACTGATTTAGCCAATTTACAGCAAGCCATTAATGTTGCCGTTCAGGAAGCGACTAGCTCTGCAGCTGAAATTCTTTGCAAGAACACAACGCTTCCCTGTAGCGGTCCAAGTTATCCAGGAACAACAAGAAATGCAAACGGTTCTGGTTGGGTAAAAGTAGATTTATCTGCTCAACAAAGTGTTTCAGTCCCAACTCTGCCTATTGATCCGACAAACAGCACACAATATCACTACACTTATTGTTCTGATGGTAATAGTTGGGAAATAGATGCTGTTTTGGAATCGAGTAAAGAAAAGGGAAAGATGACAACAGATGGTGGAGATGAGAACGATTTAGCTAGTAGTCCTAAGTATGAGGTTGGGTCAAAGCTAACGCTTATTGCCGCATCCGGAGGTTCGTGTACGTTTTAGCTTTAAGTGGTTTTCTGGTTGGTACAATCTTGGGGAGTTTCTCCAAGGTGTTAGCTGATAGGAGCCTTAAAAACAAATCATTTTGGGGAAGGTCGTATTGTCAATATTGTAAAAATAAGTTACAGTGGTACGACCTTCTTCCTGTCTTGTCATTTTTGATTTTACAAGGTCGCTGTCGCTATTGCCGCAAGAAAATATCCATAGAATATCTTTTAATAGAAGTTCTAATGGGGATTTTGATTGCCGCGGTATTTTGGAAAAATAACCCTCTTGTCATCCCTCTTACTACATCTATATTCAGCCTTGCTTTTGAAAGTTTCTTTGTTACTATTTTAGTGGCTCTAGCTCTTACTGATATTAAAAAGACTTTAATCCCTGATGTGATAATGTTTCCATCCATTGTAATTGCCTTTTTGGCTCAAGCGGTTTTTGCTATCTTTAAAGTGGGCTTTCTATACTTTTATCTTGCAGAAACTGCTATTGGTAAGTACTTGCTTCCTCCGCACAGTGATTATTTTTACAGGCATGCATTTTTGGCCTCACTCCCCTTTTTACAAGGAGTTTTAATGGCAGTTTTAATAGCAGGGTTTTTTATGGCGCTAATTTTGATTACAAAGGGTAAGGGTATGGGCGGTGGGGATGTTAAACTTGGAGCTTTTATGGGGATTGCTTTGGGGTTTCCAAATAGTTTGGTTGCTATACTCTTAGCATTTATAACTGGTGCTTTGTTTGCTCTCACATTGATTTTTCTTAAGAGAAAACATTTTGGGGAAAATCTTCCTTTTGGGCCATTTTTAGTATTAGGAAGTTTAGTAGCCCTTTTTTTGGGGAATCAGATAATAGATTGGTATCTAAAACTTAATTATTCTTAATTATTGACAAAAGTTAAGCTTTCTGTAAATAATAGATTATCTGCCTATGAAAAAATACTTATGCCAAAAAGGTTTTACCCTCATTGAACTTCTGGTAGTAATAACCATACTGGCTATTTTAGCAGTAATTGGGTTTGCCGCATTTAGTGGTTTAACAGGTCGGGGAAATGATAGTAGAAGAGAAGCTGATATTAAATCTATTGCAGATGCCCTGGAGGTCAAAAAAGGTACCAGTTCTACTTATCAGGCTATTACCGCAGCCGATTTTGCTACAGGTACATTTCCTCAAGAACCAGACAAAAGCACTGCTAGAATACCAAAATACTGCTACACTGATGGTACAGCTGCAATTGCTAATCCAGCAGCTTGGAGTCAAACAGCATGTCCAACAACCTGGATTAACAGTAATGCTAATCTAGCTGGTGCTACCGGAATAACGCCTTCTGCTACAGCCGCATACTTTAAAGTATGCACAGTGGATGAAGCAAAAACTACTGTAATATGCTACGGTAATAGACAGTAAGAGAATATGAAAAAATTAGACCAAAAAGGGTTCACCTTAGTTGAGCTTCTTGTTGTTATCACAATTCTTGCCATTTTGGCAACAATAGCTTTTACCATTTTTTCCGGTACTCAAAAATCTGCGCGGGATGCTAGAAGGCGGGCCGATATTGATGCTATTGCAACAGCAATGGAGACACATTATGGCCAAAATGGTCAATATTCAGGACTTTGTCAGATAACCTCCACTCCAACATACGATTGCAATCAATGGTTCACCGGAGGTCTTCCGCAAGATCCTCAAAACAATGACACTTTTAAATATTGCACAAAGGCAACAGGTACATCATGTATCTCAAGCGGCCCTGCTGTTGCACAGGGTGTTCCAGCTGCAGGAACAACATGGGTTGTTTGCGCAGCTTTGGAAAACTCAACTACTCCCCATTGCAGACTAAATAGACAATAAAGTCAAATGAAATGTACAAAAAAAGGTTTTACCCTTGTTGAACTTCTAATTGCCATAAGTATTGTGGCAATACTCGCACTTATTGGTTTAGTAAGTTTTCGCCAGGTTCTCCAAAACAGCCGCGACAGCAGGAGACTCTCAGATATCCGCCAAATTCAATCTGCCCTGGAGGAGTATAATGCTGACCAGCATTTTTATCCTGTAAAAGGATCAAGTTGTGAGAAGGGCACCTTTAGAATTGGTTGCTCGTTAACAGATTCGACAGGTAATAAAAAATATATAGATACAGTTCCTTCTGACCCAACAGGTCCACAATATTTGTATGAACCATCTGGCGCCACTTACTGCTTATATGCCGAAATGGAAAATCCTCA
>CAYIDT010000010.1:11146-14907 GCA_964362265.1 uncultured Gammaproteobacteria bacterium
GGCTTCACACTAATAGAAATTCTGGTAGTGATAGTAATTATTGCCATTATTGGGTTGATTGCACTTGTTAATTTGCAAGGTTTTGGAACAGAGCAAAACCTTAAAAATGCTGCCTTGGATTTAGTAAATGTTTTAAAAACTGCCCAGATAAACTCAACAGCTTCTTTAAAATGCAACAATAAAGACCCTCTTTACTGGCAAACAAAGTTTACACAAAGTGGTAGTAGAATAGTTGTGGATACGATTTGTCAGTATAAAAATGATCAGAGTGTGCAGATACCGTTTACTGTTGCTTCCAAAACCCTTCCTGCCACAGTTTTACTGGATCAAGTTTCAGGCGCTAATTGCCAACTTATCACCCTTTCAGCAGATAATCCTTTGACCGTTTCATTCACACTCCTTAGTGGCATCCCAAGCTTTTCCGCTTTTAATTGCGATTTTAGCTTATCAAACGAGCTAACAATAGGTTTGAAAGATAGTAAGAAGGAGGACATACGTTTGTCAGTAGGGATTAATAAAGGCGGTGCAATATATGTTCAGTGAAAAAGGCCAGACTATTTTGGAAGTTGTGGTGGTAGTAACTGTAGTAATATTGGTAGTTGGGGCTTTGGTTTTTGCCACGGTTTTTTCACTTAGGAATGCCAATTTTTCCAAGCAGCAAACTCAAGCTACAAAACTGGCCCAAGAGGGTTTAGAAACCGTTAGAACTCAAAGGGATAGAAATGGGTTGATAACCGGAATTAATGAGGTGATTAATTGGAACGATGATGCTCTCTGGATTAGTAACAAACTGACTTTCGAATGCCCCTCGCTTTGCTATTTCGTAGTTAGAGGAATAGAGTTAATTGGAATTGGTCCTGGTCCAGCTTTGCCTTCGGGTGCAGAGTCAATTGGTCAGTTTAAACGAGCCATTATCTTCGAGGACGAAGATAATGGAACTAATGCAAAAAAAGTTACTTCAGTTGTCCAGTGGACAGATACAACAGGAACTCACGAGTCAAGACTTTCTACGGTTTTAAGGAGATTATGAAAAAAGTTTTCAGTCCATTTGGTTTTTCCTTGATAGAAATCTTGGTAGTTATTGCTATGGTAGCACTGCTTGGTGTGGTTATAACTGAACTTTTTTTCAGAAGCTTTTTGGGAAGTAATAAAGCAACTGTAATTTCTAATATTAAACAAAATGGTCAGAGTACTCTTGAGCAAATGGATAAATCTATAAGGGGTGCAGAAAGAATTATTGAAGTTTGTCAAAACCCTCTAAATCCCGAAAATCCCCAAAATACCCCAACCATTGTCATATATCAAGAAGAGGAGGGAATATATACAAGATTTAGGTTTAATCCTCCAGTTCCTTTTGGTAGCCAAAAAAGTAACGGCTATATTTCTTCTGATAATTTATCTGGTTGTTCTGATCCAACCCCCACAAGCTCGTCTAGCCTGACAGATCGCAATATAAGTAAAGGAGTATCCTTAACAAATGGAAAGTTTGAGTTTAGACCAGTGCCCGGATTTAAAGATGTTGTGACAATCACATTTTCTTTGGGTCCAGCAATTTCTTCAGGCGCAAATTTTCTTTCCTCTATTGATCCGGTTGAATTTCAAACGACTATAGAATTAAGATGAAGATAATGAAAGAAAGTGGACAAATAGTTTTAATACTTCTTTTGGTTATAACAGTAGCTCTGGGTATTGGGCTGGCTGTTGTTTCTAGAAGTATAACAGATGTTTCCACCGCAACTAGAGTTGAGGAGTCAGCCAGAGCTTTTTCCGCAGCCGAGGCAGGAATTGAAAAAGCCCTTTTTGGAGATTATTCTGGGGTTGTTGCGCCTTCAGGAGGAGCGTCTGCCAATGTTTTTCCTTTAGAAGATTTACCCAAAGCAAGAGAGGCTTTAGAATATCCACCTCTAAAACAAGAAGACGTTGCTCAAATTTGGCTAGAAGATCCTCAGGGTGATGTTAGCAAAAATTACACCCAAAGCACGATTGATTTATTTTGGGGTTTACAGGGCATATCAAATCCAACTGACAGAGCGGCTGTTGCCATAACTGTAGTTTATAGAGAAGGAGTAGATTACAAAAGTGCCAAATTCTTTTTTGATCCTAATCCTATAGTAAGAGCAGGTTCTGGAGGATTTAACCAAGGACGAAGTCCTAGTTGTTCAGATTCTCTACCGACCATTACAACCAGTATGGGAGTGAGCAGGAAATTTTACTGCCGGGTTAACTTAGATCTCCCCCAAAATTCTATTTTAATGCGCGCAAGACTTTTATATAATATTATTCCCCAGCCCCTTGCACTAAATCCTTTAAATAGCGGTTCCATTCCTCCACAGGCAA
This sequence comes from uncultured Gammaproteobacteria bacterium, assembly GCA_964362265.1. Taxonomy (GTDB): domain Bacteria; phylum Patescibacteriota; class Microgenomatia; order Daviesbacterales; family UBA10151; genus CAYIDT01. Next base: position 13,484 of record CAYIDT010000010.1, read on the forward strand.
GCATTTTTACATCAATCGGTACTTCCGGTCAGGTTCAAAGAAAAGTCCAAGTTTTTAAGTTGGATAAGGTAGTTCCACCCTATTTTGATTATGCAATTTTTTCGGCAGGTGAGATTACTAAATAGGAAGCAATCAGGAGTTTCTTTAGTAGAGATTCTTTTAGTAATTGCGGTAATAGGTTTTTTGGGCCTTTTAATTGGCAATCTTCCCAACTCAATCGGGCTGATTGGTAAAGCTAAAAGAGTATCTTTGGCAAGAGAGATTGCTTCTGCGAAAATTGAATCCTTAAGACAAACTGGTTTTGTAAATTTAAGCCTTGGTGAAAGCGCAATTAGTGATTCCAGATTAACTGTCCTTCCAGAGTCTTTTGGGAAAGCACTGATTGAAGATTGTGACCCTTTAGTTTGTACTCAAGCAGAATCTGCGAAGCAAATTACGGTTACAGTTTCCTGGAAGGATTTAGGTAAAGATCAAGAAGTGAAAATTAAAACATTAATTTCAGAAGGAGGGTTATGAGGGGTTTTACTCTACCCGAGGTAATAACTGTCACATTGGTTGCAGTTATAATTGGAGGTTTAGTTTTGGGGATAATGGTTCAAAATACCAGGCTTTTTGTACAGGAATCAGAAAAAGTTACTCAAGGTTTGGGTTTAAATGATGCTTTAATAAAAATAAAAAGCAGCATTAAAGAGGCAAGCAGCGTGGCTTCATCTTACCCGCAAGCTTCTCCTGAATTTATAACTGGAGCTTCAGAAATTGTTTTAAAGCTGCCCTCAATAGATTCATCCGGAAGTATTATTGACAATACTTTTGACCACATTGTTTTCACCAAGCTATCGGGCAAATTGTATTTTAAATTATTTCCAAATTCTTTAAGCACAAGAGCAGCAGTTGACCAGCTTTTGGCAAAAAGTGTAGAAGGAGTAGATTTTAGATATTTTGATATATCAGGTAATGAAGTAGCAGCCACCTCTGCAGTAAAAGTGAGGGTTAGTGTGAGCTTAAAACAAAATGTAGGGTTGAATATTCAAACAAGTACAGCAACAACGGAAGCAAATTTAAGAAATGACTGAAAAAGGTGAAATCATTCCGATAGTTATAGTGGCGGTTGCAACAGTTCTAATTTTTACTTTAGTGCTTATTAGTGGGGCTCAACTCTACTTCCAAAATACAACTTATTCCTTATCCGCAGAAAAAGCAACTGCCTTAGCTGAGGCAGGGATAGATAAAGCAATCGTTTCTCTAAATAAAACAGGTGGAAATTATAACGGCGAAACGGAAACAACTTTTGGAGACGGCTCTTTTGGGGTAACGATCACCGCTAAAGATGTAGCAACTAAAATTATTGAGGCAACAGGCTATATCCCAGACAAAGCTAACCCTAAAGCCAAAAGAACTATAAAAATAAATGCCTCGAGAGGAGT
>CAYIDT010000011.1:0-3526 GCA_964362265.1 uncultured Gammaproteobacteria bacterium
TATCTTTTTGGGGATTGTTTCATTGCCCGGGCTTTTTGTGCATGGCCGTATTTGCGCCTCTCTTTTACCCGAGGGTCACGAGTCAAAAGTCCTGCTTTTTTAAGAGATGGCCTAAGACTTTCATCTGCTTTAATTAACGCTCTTGAAATTCCATGAATAACTGCTCCCAGTTGAGAAGAAAAACCTCCACCTTCAACTTTTATTGATCCGGAGTATTTTCCAGAAACTGCAGCTACTTCAAATGGTTTTTGATAGAATTTTTGGTTAACCGGACCAGAAAAATACTCATGAATCAGTTTACCATTAACAATAATCGGACTTTTGCCCTCCAAAAGTCTTACCCTTGCAATAGCTTCTTTTCTGCGCCCAACTGCACTATATCTTTTCTCCATATTAATTAGCCTCCCCTGCAAAAACTTTCAGTTTTTTAAACATCGCTCTTCCTAGTTTACCCTTAGGAAGCATTCCCTTAATTGCATGTTCTAAAACTTTTTCAGGATGTTTTTTCATCCGATCATCTAAAGATTCAAGCTTCAAACCTCCAGGGTAACCTGAGAAACTTGAATATTTTTTCTGATCTAGCTTTTTACCAGTCAGCTTTATTTTTGAAGCGTTTGTGACAGTAACGAAATCTCCTACATCAAGGTAGGGAACAAATAAGGGTTTGTGTTTTCCCATAAGGAATCTTGCCACATCAACCGAAAGCCTACCCAAAACTTGATCTGACGCGTCGATTGTATGTTTTTCTCTTTTTATATTTTTAGCAGACAAGACATTCGTACTCATATAGTTTTTACCTCCTTTTTCTTACTAGCTTTCTTTTCCTGTTTTGGCTCCTCCATGAGTAAGCTCATCCTTACCATCATTGCCCCATCCCCTAACCTTGGGCCAAGTTTTATTATCGAGGTATATCCTGAATTTCTTCCACTTAAACCAGGAACTACTTCCTGTAGAAGTTTCTCTTCAATAGATCTTTGGGTTAAAAACTGCTCAACTAATCTTTTAGTATTTTTCCCTTTTGCCTGATTGATAATTTTATCCGTTAGAGCTTTTATAGCTTTGGATTTTGCCTCAGTAGTTTGAATTGAGCCATGAAGAATTAAAGACCCAATTAGATTTTTAAAAAGTGAGGCCCTTTCATTTTTAGTTCTACCCAAATGTTTGCCATAAACTCTATGCCTCACTCAAGGTCAACCCCCTCTCCGAAAGTTTTTCCGAAATCAAGCTGATTGATTTTGTACCCAGGTTCTTAGCTTTTAAAAGAGTTTGTTTTGGAACATTAATTAAATCTTCTACTATATTTATATCAATTACCTTAAGTGCATTAGTAATTCTAACAGGCAAATCAAGTTCTTCTACAGTCATTTTTAAAGTCTCATCTGAGATTGCAGTAGTTTGATTAGGTAAATCTTCTTCCAGAACTGGCTCGTAAATTTGTTTAAAAGTAGCTGATAAAATCTTAGCCGTTTCTTCCAAAGCTTTCTTAGGGGTAATAGTTCCATCCGTTACTACTTCCAAACTTAATTTATCAAAATCAGTTTTTCGACCAACGCGAGTTGGCTCAACATTGTAGTTCACTGATACAACCGGTGAGAATATTGCATCAACGACAATAACCCCTATCTCATTAGATTTTCTCTCTTCTGCAGTGGAAAAACCCCGGCCCTTCTCAACGACAAGTTCCATGTTCAGTTTTGACCGTGGAGTAGTTAATGTAGCAATATGTACATCAGGATTTACCACTTCCCCATCTCCTAAAACTTCTAAATCTTTAGCCACTACCTCTTTTTTACCCGAAGCATTAAGTTTTAATTTAATTGATTTTTCCCCATAAACACTAACCCTAACTTTTTTAAGGTTCAATATTATCTCAATAACATCCTCAATCACTCCTTCAATGGTTGAGAATTGGTGGGCAACTCCGTCAATTTTAACTTGAGTTATAGCGCAACCTTCAAGAGAGGTTAAAAGAACACGCCTTAGTGCATTTCCCAAAGTATGGCCAAGCCCGGCCTCCAAAGGCTCAATTGCAAATTTTGTTAAGTTATCTTTTTCGAGTTCCGATATAACTTTAAAATTCATACAAATTTCAATCTATCGACTGTAGTATTCAACGATTAATTGTTCGTTAATGCTTTGTTCCATCTCATCCCTCTCGGGTAACCTTAAAACCTTGCCTACTAAAGCTTGTTTTTTAAGCCAAGCAGGCAAGGTTTTTTCTTCTTCCAAATTTTTCTTAACCTGTATATTATCTACAAATTTAGGCCCAATTGCAACTGTCTGGTTAATATTAACAGAACATGACGGGATATTATTCTTTTTACCATCAACTAGAATATGTCCATGACTAACCATTTGCCTGGCCTGCATCCTACTTTTTGCAAAACCTAGCCTAAAAACTAAATTGTCAAGTCTTGTTTCCAAAAGTCGCAAAAAACTTAAACCTATCTCACCCCTTTTTTTGGAAGCCCTACTTAAATAATTTTTAAACTGTCTCTCTAAAACCCCAAAAAGTCTTTTTGCTTTTTGCTTTTCCCGTAGCTGTAAACCATATTCAGAAAGTCTCTTTTTTCTTCTTACACCCCTTTGACCAGGTGGCATTGCTCCTTTTCGCTCAAGATATTTTTCATCTTTACCGAAAAGGGGGATGCCTTCTCTTCTACTTAACCTTCGTTTTGGACCAGTGTATCTAGCCATTTAGACCCTTCTCCTTTTCTTAGCCCTTGGGCCATTGTGTGGCATCGGTGTTACATCTGCAATCATAGTAATGTTTACTCCTGCACCCCGCAAAGATCTAATAGCTGAATCCCTACCCGGACCAGGACCCTTGATATAAACCTCAACCGAGGTTATTCCGAGCTCTTTTATTTTTGAAGCTACATTATCTACAGCTGAAATACCAGCAAATGGAGTTGCTTTTCTTGCTCCTTTAAAACCCGAGGCTCCGGCAGAGGACCAGCCTAAAGTATTTCCAACATGATCGGTTAAAGTCACAACTGTATTGTTAAAAGTAGCAGTTACATAAACTCTGCCTGAGGTTATGTTTTTCGGAGTTACACTTTTTTGTTTTTTTGTAATCATCTTCTTAGCCATATTTTTTATTTAACCCCCTTGACTTCAGTTTTTACCGGAGCTGTTACTCCCATTGTCGCTCTGGTTTCTTTCTTCATTGCTCCCACTGTTCTTCTTTTTCCCCTTCTTGTTCGAGCATTAGATCTAGTTCTCTGCCCCCGAACAGGTAAACCTCTTCTATGACGCAAGCCTCTGTAAGCTCCAATTTCCTCCAGTCGTTTTATATTTTGAGCAATCTCTGAATGCAAGTCCCCTTCCACTTTAAATTTATCAACTGATTTTTGCAGTTTATTTACCTCTTCATCGGTTAAATCTTTAACTCTTTTGCCTGCATCCACACCTGCGTCTTTAATAACTTTAATCACGTTGGACCTGCCTATACCAAAAATATAGGTTAACCCAATATCCACTCTTTTCTGTTCAGGCAAATCAACTCCTGCAATCCTAGCCATAT
>CAYIDT010000011.1:3626-14568 GCA_964362265.1 uncultured Gammaproteobacteria bacterium
ATATTTTATCCTTGTCTTTGTTTATGCCTAGGGTTTCTAGGACAAATCACAAACAACATACCCTCGCGTTTTACGACTCTACAAAACTTACATCTTGTTTTAATACTAGCTTGTACTTTCATCTTATTGTTTTAACCTAAAAGTTATTCTTCCTTTTTCCAAATCATATTTTGGACTCATCTCAATTCTTACCCTATCCCCAACCATCAGTTTTATATAATGTATCCTCATCTTACCTGATAAATGACACAAAATGATTCTACCCACAAGTTCAGGTAGATCAGCACTTTTTTCAATTTCAATTCTAAATAAAGTATTAGGTAAAACTTCAACTACTTTACCCTCAACTTCAATCGTGTCATCCATTTTACAACCTTAGAATTCTACCAGATTATAGATTATAGGTCAATACTTCAGCTTTTTTACTTCCCACGACAACCGTCATTTCAAAAAGCCCTGCTAGCGATCCGTCAGCGCTGGAAACTGTCCAACCATCTTTTTCCAAAATAACTTCTGGTTTACCCATTGTATAAATTACCTCAATCGCTAGACTCATCCCTTTTTGTAATACTAAACCTGTTCCCTTCTTTCCATATCCCGGGACTGCCGGTTCCTCATGCAAATTCTTCCCAACTCCATGACCAACTAAACTCCGAACAACTGAATAACCTGCTCTCTCAACCTTATTTTGAATAGACTCTGAAATATCTCCAATAGTATTTCCATCAATAGCTTGCTCAATCCCCAACCACAAGGCTTCTTTCCCAACCTTCAAAAACTCATTGATTCGTTGCTCCGTTGATCTACCGACTAAAACTGACCATGCCGCATCGCTGTGCCAACCTTTATATATAACTCCCAAATCTATACTAACTATATCCCCAGCCTCTAGCTTCCTTTTGGTTGGTATCCCATGCACAACCTGTTCATTAATTGTTATACAACTTGCCCAAATATATCCTTTTACTGTTGTAAAAGAAAATTTTCCTCTTAAGTCTTTAATCTCATCTTCGGCAATTTTATTTAGCTCCAATCCTGAAATTCCAACTCTAACATTTTCCAAAACTTTCTTTAGTGCTTCTCCGGTAATCCGACCGCTTTCTCTCATCAACTTCAGCTCTTTTTCACTCCTTGGCTTAACCATTAGCTTTTTCCCTTATCCTAGCTTGAATATCATCAATTTCACCCAAACCATCAATCCGCTCCAAAATTCCCAAAGTTTTGAAATAACTTAAAATCGGCTCAGTCATCTCATGATAAATGCGTAACCGTTGCGCAATAACCTCCGGCGTATCGTCTTCCCTTCCTCTTTTTATTAGCCGCTGAAGCACTTCCTTATCTGAAATATCAATATAAAAAACTTTATCAAATTTCAGATCAAGAAGCTCAATTTGATGAAGAGACCTAGGATACCCATCTGTTACAAAACCCCCTTGGCAGTCAGATTTACTTAGTCTTTCTTCAACAATTCCTGCGGCGATAACATCATCAACTAATTTACCTTTATCCAAAACCTCTTTAATTTTTTTACCCAACTTAGTATTTTTTTTTGATAGCGCCCTCAAAACATCTCCTGTACCTATTAAAGGCACAGCCAAATATTCAGCAAGTAACTTGGCTTGAGTTGTTTTTCCAGAACCTTGCGGTCCAGTCACCAAAATTTTCATTTTCTTAAAAACCCTTCATAACTTCGCTCAACCAGTTTACTTTCAAAGTGTTTAGCAGTATCCATGATTACTGATACAACTATTAAAAGTCCTGTACCTCCTACAATTAAGGTTGTAATTCCTGTTATTTGTGAAACTACTGATGGTAGAATCGCAACAGTTCCTAAAAATAGTGCTCCTGCTACTGTAATCCTGACAAGAATATAATTTAAATAAGAGGCAGTTGCACTACCAGGCCTTATCCCGGGAATAAACGCCCCATTTTTTTTTATTTCATCCGCTATTTTTTGAGGATTAAAAATAACAGCTGTATAAAAGTAAGTAAAACCTACAACTAAAAGAAAATATAAAAGATTATAAATTATACCGTTTGGGTCAAAATTAGAAGTTAGGAAACGACCAAAAAAAGCAAGCTGCGGATTTGGGAGCTGGCGCAAATACTCTCCGGCAAAGGTGGGGACTAAAACTAAAGACACTGCAAAAATAATTGGTATTACCCCCGCTTGATTAACTCGCAAAGGTAAATAAGTTTGCGCTCCCCCAGTTTCTCTACCTCCAGCAAATCTTCTGGCATATTGGATAGTAATTTGTCTTCTTGCCTCATTTATAAAAACTATTCCAAAAACAACCGAAAGACCCAGGCCTGAAAATATTAACAGATTAAATATCTGAAGTTGATCAAATATGCTTGCTGTTTGGGTCAAAACCACAGGAAGTCTTGATACAATACCTGCGAAAATTAAAAGCGAAATCCCATTACCTATTCCGTATTCAGTAATAAGCTCTCCAATCCACATTAGAAAAATAGTTCCGGCAACCATCCCAACAATAATTGAAACCATTTGGATTGGATTATTTGGCAAGATAATCCCCTGATTTTTAAGGAGCGTAAACATGGCAAAAGCTTGAATGAAAGATAACGGTAGTGTCAAAATTCTGGTATATTGAGTAATTTTTTGCCTGCCGTATTCACCTTCTTTTGACAGCTCTTCAAGTTTTGGATAAATTAAAGTTAAAAGTTGTATTACGATAGAGGCATTAATATAGGGATTAAGCCCTAGTGATATTATTGAAAAATTGGCCAAAGTACCGCCTGAGAAAATATCCAAAAGTCCTAAAAATTGATTTCCGGAAAATAAAGCTCTCAAAGCTTGCAAATCCACTCCGCCTACAGGAATATGAGCAATTATTCTAAAAATGACAATTAAAATACAAGTAATTAAGATTTTCCGTCTGAGCTCTTCAATCTTAAAAGCATTAATAATAGGCAAGAATATATTAAACATTTAAAATTTTTCCCCCAGCTTTTTCTATTTTTTCTTTAGCTTTTTTGGAAATAGGTATTTTAATATTCAGCGCTTTTTTAATTTCCCCGGATCCCAAAATTTTTATACCTATCTTTAAATCTTTCTTGCTTATAATCCCGCCGTCCGCAAGAGCCTGTATATCAATAGTATCTTTTTGTTTAAATACTTCAAGCCTTTGCAAATTTATTCCCCTTGGTTTCTTAAAAATTCTTGGATTTCTCAAGCCTCTTCTTAAAGGCAGTTTTTTATAAAATGGTAAACCTCCTCCGGTAAATCCTATTTTTACCTTTCCTCTTGCTCCCTGACCCTTTGTTCCCCTACCCGAAGTTTTACCTCTTCCAGAACCAAGACCACGTCCAAGGCGCTTCTTTGGATTTGCTACTCCTTTTGTTAACTCATACATTCTCATCTGTTTACCCTCTTTAATCTTTTCAACGCTTCAAGCGTTGCATAAACATTAGACGCTTGATTATTTGTGCCTATTATCTTTCCTACGATATCATGTATTCCTGCTGCTTCAACTACCACTCTAACAGCTCCCCCGGCAATAACTCCTCGGCCAAGGCTGGCAGGTTTTAATAAAACCTGTGCTGCTCCTCTTTTTATTCGTACTTGATGGGGAATAGTTCTACCTCGAAGTGATACTTCAATCATATGTTTTTTTGCATAAGTTGTAGCTTTGGAAACAGCTGATTGTACATCAGAAGCTTTACCCAGTCCCACCCCAACCCTACCTTTTTTATCACCAACAACCACTATAACTGAAAGAGACCTTTTATCTCCACCTTTTGTTTTTTTAGAAACCCTGTTTACCTGGGCTACTTTTTCATAATATTCCTGTTCTTGGCTTTCTTCCATTAAAACTCTAACCCTCCCTCCCTTGCACCTTTGGCAAGCTCTGCTACTCTTCCATGATACAAAAATCCACCCCGATCAAAAAATATTCTTTTAATTTTTTTCTTTGCCGCAATTTTAGCCAACTTTTTACCAACAAGATAAGCATTTTCGGTTTTCTTCCCCTTTTCAATTTGCAAATCAGATTCTGCTGCTAAAGTTACACCATTTTTATCATCAATAATTTGAGCATAGATGTGTTTACTAGAGCGAAAAACGGATAATCTTAGTTTTTTATTTTGCATAACTTTATCCTCCTACTCCTCCTACCTTCCCAGTCTTCCCTGCCTTTCTTCTAATATATTCTCCCTCGTATCTTATCCCCTTTCCTTTATATGGTTCTGGAGGTTTTATAGCTCTTATCTTTGCAGCCACTTGACCAACCAGCTGTTTATCTATTCCCAAAATTTTAATTTTAGTATTGTCACTAACTTCAAATTGAATACCTGGTAGAGCTTTAATTTCTACTGAATGAGAAAAACCAACAGTTAAGCTTAAGTTACCATCCGAACTTTGAGCTCTAAATCCAACCCCAACCAGTTCCAAAGTTTTTGACCAACCATCCGTAACTCCTTTAATCATATTGGCTAAAATTGCTCTAAATAAACCATGTAGCGCCTTAGTTGCCTTTTGATCATTTTTTCTTTTTACAAAAATATTTAAACCGTCAATCAAAACTCCTATTTTAGGATCCAGGTTCAAATTCAATTCTCCTTTTGGTCCTTTGACCACGACTAACCTGCCAGCTTTCTCAACTGTTACACCATCAGGTATTAATATCGGTAAATTTCCAATTCTACTCATCTACCAAACCTCCGCCATTACTTCACCCCCCAGCTTTGCGCTGCGGGCTTCTTTTTCAGTCATTAATCCTTTTGGTGTAGAAATTATGGCAATACCAAATCCATTTAAAACTCTTGGAAGTTCTCTCGCCCCTTTATAAACCCTAAGACCCGGTTTAGAAATTCTTTTTACATCTGTTAACCTTGGAGTTTTACCATCGTAGCGCAAAGTAACCCTAATCCATCTTTCACTCATCTCACAAGTTGCCAAAAACCCCTCCTTAACCAAAAGTTTGCAAAGATTAAATACTAAATTGGAAAATGGTATCATCACTTCCTTTTTAGAAGCTAAATATCCATTCTTTATGCGAATGACAGCATCACCAACTGAATCTATTACCATGTTGCTTTTTTCACTCCTGGCAAAATCCCAAGGTGCGCTAACTCCCTAAAACAAAGTCTGCAAAGCCCAAATTTTCTAAGATAGGCACGTGAACGCCCACACCTCAAACAGCGATTTACTCTTTGTACCTCAAACTTAAACTTTTTCTTTACTAGGTTACTTGTTTTAGCCATTAAGTTTCCTTTCGAAAAGGCATCCCCATATATTCCAAAAGTAATCTAGAGCTTTCCCTATCTTTAGCTGTTGTTACAATAGTCACCGCCAAACCTCTTACCTTATCCACCAGTTTATAATCTACTTCAGGAAAAATGAGTTGCTCTGAAAGACCGATCGTAAAATTTCCTTCTCCATCGAACCCTGAAGTTGCAATTCCTCTAAAATCCCGCAGTTTAGGAAAAACAACATTAAATAATTTCTCCAAAAATGAATACATCCTGGTCCCTCGAAGTGTTACCATCATTCCAACAGGAGCACCTTTAACTAGCTTAAAACCAGAAATTGATTTTTTAGCTTTTGTTACAACTGGTTTTTGTCCTGAAAGCGCTATTAAATAGCTTTCAACTTTTTGAATTACAGATGAGTCATCTTTTGCCTCACCCAAACCAATACTAATCACAACCTTTGCCAAACTTGGCAGCGCCATTTTGTTTTTTATCCCCAACTTTTCCTGTAATTTAGGGCTTATCTCATCCGCTAATTTTTGCTTTAATCCATTCATTTTCTTATCTCCTTTTCAGTTATTTCCTTTCTACACTTTTTACATACTCTAGCTTTCTCCTTACCTGCAATTTTAAAACTCACTCTTGTTGGCTTTTTGCAATTCGGACAAATTAAGGCAACATTGGAAATATCAATAGGCTTTGGAATCTCCAAAATAGTTCCCTCACTGCCTGTAACTTTTTTCCCAATATGCCTTTTAACTTTGTTTACTCCTTCAACCAAAACTCTATTTTCTTTAGTTAAAACGCGCAATACTACCCCGGATTTTCCCTGATCCTTACCAAGTAAAACTAGTACATTATCACCTCTTTTAATTCTTTTCACAGTGAGTAGTCTAACTACCAAACCTCCGGTGCCAAAGACACTATTTTACTAAAACCCTTTTCTCTTACTTCTCTTGCAATTGGACCAAAAACTCTAGTTGCTCTTAAATTTCCGTCGTTATCAATTATCACAGCTCCATTATCATCAAATTTTATATACGATCCATCATCTCGTCTTTTTTCCTTTTTAGTTCTAACAATCAAGGCTTTGATAATCTCTCCATCTTTAACCTGACCATTAGGATCAGCCAGCTTAACCACTCCAACTACAATCTCTCCCAAGGTGGCTTTTCTTTTACCCGATCCACCCAATGGTTGTATTACTTGTACAATCTTTGCTCCAGAATTATCTGCAACTTTTAACATACTACGGTGTTGTACCATCGTTTTCCTCCTTCTCTTCCGGCATTACCTGCTTGCCGGCCCGCTTCGCCGGAGCTTCAGCGAGGCGAGCAGGCACGACTTCCTCAATTGCCTCTTCTGCTTCTTCTTTAAGTTGCTCTTCAATAATTTCCTCCATATTTTTTCCTATCACTTTTATAATCCGCCAATGTTTTCTTTTAGAAACTGGCCTTATTTTTTCAATTTCCACAATATCCCCAATACTAACCCCTAATAGATCCTCAGCCAAATACTTTTTATGCCGAATAAAGGATTTACCATATATTGGATGAATCTTTTTATTCTCAACCAAAACAGTAGCAGTTTTTTGCATTTTTGTTGAAACCACTAAACCCTTCATATCTGCTCCTTCCTTAATTTTTCTAAAAGTTGTTTTTGTCTTAGAATTGTCAATATCTGTGCAATATCTTTTCTTTTTTTATCAACTGCTTTTATATCTTTTAATTTTTTCATATTTTTATCCATAATAAGGTCAGCCAACTCATCTTTGGCTTTCTTTACACGAACATTTATTACTTTTATCTCTAGACCCTTTATCTCTTTTAGTTCGTTTCTTTTCATTAAGCTTCCCCCTTACTGATAAATCTGGTTTTTAAAGGGAGTTTATGCGAGGCCAACCTCATTGCCTCCTGAGCAACTACTTCCGTCACAGCTCCCATTTCAAAAATTAAAGTACCTGGTTTTACTACTGCTACATACCCCTCTACATCACCCTTACCAGATCCCATACGACTCTCTGCCGGATGTTTGGTTATTGGTTTATCCGGAAAAACTCTAATCCAAATTCTTCCGCCTCTTTTTGTATAATTGGTCATGGCTCTGCGGGCAGATTCTATTTGATTAGCTTTAAGCCAACCTGCCTCTAAGGCTTTTAAACCAAATTGACCAAAGTCTAGTTGGTTAGCTCTTTTGGCAATACCACTCATTTTGCCTCTAAATTGCTTCCTATATTTAGTTCTTCTTGGTTGTAATAAAGCCATAATTTTTTATATTTCAACTTCCCCTTTATTTATCCAAACTTTTACCCCAACATATCCTGATTTTGTTAATGCCGGGTAGCTGGCAAAATCTATGTTCTGGCGAAGAGTATGCAGAGGCATTGCTCCTTTTTGTTTCCTTTCTCTTCTGGCAATCTCCGCCCCACCAATTCTTCCTGATAAAACCACTCGCACACCTTTACCCCCAGCTCTCATAACCCTTTCAATTGCCTGGTTCATAATTCGCTGGGCTGGCATTCTTTTAGCTAAAGTTTCAGCAACAGATTGTGCCACAAGATAAGCAGATAAATCCGCTACTCCTACATCTTGAGGTACAATTTCCAGTGCATTTTCAGCTTTAATTTTTAAATTTTGCATTAAGTACTTTTTTAGCTCAGTTAAACCTCCTCCACCCCGCCCAATTAATATCCCTGGCCTCGCCACAAAAATTATAATTTTTAGCTTGTTTATTGACCTTTCAATTTCAATATTGGCTATCCCCGCCGGCTTTAATTTTTTCATTAATAAATCCCTTATTTTTAAATCTTCGGCTAAATTCTCCCGATATTTTTTATCGTCAGCAAACCACCTTGCTTTCCAAGGCGCACTTATTCCGATTCTAAATCCAATTGGATGAATTTTTTGTCCCACTACTTTTCTCCTTTCTCATCTGTTAGGACGATCTTTATATGACTCATTCTTCTCTTATAAGGCTTTCCTCTTCCTCTTGCTCCAGCTCTCATTCTCTTAAGTCTTGGTCCCTCATTTATTTCCAGGGATTTAAAACTTGTATTATCCATCCCTTTTTGCTTTGCTGCTGCAATAGCAGAGTGTATTGCTTTGGATAAATCCAGGGCAGCAGCTTTTTGAGTAAAGCGCAAAATTTCCAAAGCCTTATTTGGCTCAACTCCCCTTACCATATCAGCCACCAGGCGGAGTTTCCGGGGACTGGTATGCATATATCTTTGTATAGTTTTAGCTTCCATCACGTTTTCTCCATAGTCCTTTTTGTTACCTGTCCATGTCCTCTGAATGTTCTTGTTGGGGCAAATTCACCTAACCTGTGCCCGACCATAGACTCTGTTATAAATACACTGACAAAATTTTTCCCCTGATGAACCAAAAATGTATGGCCCACAAATTCAGGAGGAATCTGGCAGCGACGAGCCCAGGTCTTAATAGGCACCTTAACCCCGCCCTCTTTCTGAGCCAAAACTTTTTTAAGCAGTTTTTCATCTACGTATGGTCCTTTTTTACTAGAACGTCCCATTATTTCCTCCTCTTGATTATGTATCGATTGCTCGATTTTTTCTTATTTCTGGTTTTTCCAACAGCAGGCCTTCCATAAACAGTCATCGGTTTCTTCCTACCAATTCCCGAGCGTCCTTCTCCTCCTCCATGTGGGTGAGAATCAGGATCTTGAGCCACACCCCGCACAGTTGGCCTTATACCCATCCAACGTGAGCGTCCGGCTTTTCCTATAACTTCCTGCTTAACACCCTCGTTTCCTAAAACTCCAATTGAAGCCATTGCCTCAAGGGGTATCATTCTAACCTCACCTGAGGGCATTTTCAAATGGGCAAAACCTGCTTCTTTAGCTGAAAGCTGTATTCCCACTCCAGCTGAGCGAGCAAGCTGCCCGCCCATACCTGGAAAAAGTTCAACATTATGAACTATTGTACCAATTGGCACATTTTTTAATTTCATGGCATTACCTGTTTTTACCTCAACCTTTTCACCTGATACTATCTTTTCCCCAATCTTTAATCCTTTGGCCCCCAAAATATATCGATACTCACCATCTGAATATTTAACTAAAGCAATTTCTATATTTCTATTTGGATCATATTCGAATGAAGTTATTTCACCTTCTACTCCAAATTTATCTCTTTTAAAATCAATTTCCCTGTAATATCTTTTGTGCCTTCCGCCCTGATGACGGACAGTCAATACACCCCTGGATCTGCCGGAGTGTTTTTTTAATATTTTTTTAAGTTTTTTCATTTACCTGTAATCACCTTTCTCTGTATTGTTGGCGCAGCCTCGGTAGCTCCCTTTTCCACTCTTATTTTTGTTCTTCTTAAGATATCTTTTCTTTCTTTCAAAACTTGTGGCTCACCTTCTGCCGTGGTAACCACTGCTTTTCCTTTTGAAGTCTCAAAAATGGCAATTTTATCTCCTTTTTTAACTTGCACCAAAGCCTTTTTAAATCCAGTTGTTTTATAAAGTTTTCTAACTCTTCTTTGTGATTTTATCTCTCCTTTAATATTGATTGTTTTTACCTTTAAAACCCCAACCCCGAATTTTTCAGCTACTAATTTTCCAATTTGGGGTTTGGTTGCATCTTTACTTACCTCAAAAACATATAAACCTCCCTCAGCCAATTTCATACTCTTTTCAGTAATAATCGGTCTTTTTAAAAAAATCATTTTAATTTAACTAAAGCCTCCTTGCTAATCACTAAAAACTGATGTCTTAAAACCTCATAAGCATTTATCTGATTCGCAGGTAAAACATCTACACCCGGAATATTTCTAACTCCACGGACTATCATTTCTTGCTTTTCTCCGGTAACAATCAAAGCGCTTTTCCCAACCTTTTCCAGAAACTTCACAATCTCTTTTGTCCTACCTGTTGCTTTCTCCAGACCGGAAACTCCAACTATTTCCTTATCAGACATTTTTGCAGATAAAGCAGAAAGCAGCGCTGCTTTTTTCATTTTTTTAGGAAGCTCCAATCTAACCTTTCTTGGTTTGGGTCCGAACACAATCCCTCCACCCACAAAAATAGGCGCTCTGATGCTGCCGTGTCTTGCTCTACCTGTTCCTTTTTGTCTGAAGATTTTGGCAGTTGAACCCCTGACTTCTCCTCGGGTTTTGGTCGAAGCGGTAAAGATTTTTTGATTAGTTGTATAAACTCTAACAGCCTGTGCCAAAAGAATTTTGTTTGACTTTACCCCAAAAATCTCTTTAGGTAAATTCATGGTACCAGCTGCACGTCCGGTTAATGAGTACACAGACACTGACAAACCTGTTTGTTTTTTAGCTCTTGGCATTTTCTTCCTCCTTCACTTCTTCTACTTTCTCTTCTACTTTTTCCTCCGGCGGAGGGGTATAACCTTTTATTCTTCCAAGCTTCGTTACTATAACCAAACCCCCTGTTGCCCCCGGCACTGCTCCTTTAATTGTTAATAAATTCTTTTCTTTATCTATCCCCACCACTTCCAAACCTCTGGTTGATACTTGTACTGCTCCCATATGTCCTGCCATTTTTTTACCTTTATAAACTCGCCCCGGAGTTGTCCCTGAACCTATTGAACCCGGGGCGCGGTGTCTATCGGATTGTCCGTGAGTTTTTGGTCCTCCGTGAAAGCCATGTCTTTTTACAACCCCTGCAAATCCTTTTCCTTTTGAGGTGCCCATAACTTTCAGCGCATCACCTATTGAAAAAACCTGGTCCAGTTTAAT
>CAYIDT010000012.1:0-2810 GCA_964362265.1 uncultured Gammaproteobacteria bacterium
TGACTAGTTGTCCAATTAGTTCTTTACGAAAAGATTTTTCCTCCTCTTTTTTAGTCATATAAATATTTTAACATATAGTTTATAATTTTATGAATGGAAAAATTACAGCACGTACTTGAAGCGCAGCAATTTACTCGTACCTTTTTAGAAACGGAACTTTTCCCTCTAACAAAAAAAATGGAGCAAGTAGCTAGAGAAAGAAATGATCATTCTTTATCCGGGAAGATAGTTTACCACCTTTTTTATGAACCATCTACTAGAACCAGGATATCTTTTGAGACTGCAACTACTATTTTAGGGGGTATAGCTTTAAGCACAGAAAATGCTTCTGCATTTTCTTCAGCTATAAAAGGAGAGACGGTTGAAGATACAGTTAGGGTGATTAATGGATATCATCATAATGCAATTATAATCCGCCATAAAGAAGAGGGTGCGGCAGCCAGGGCAGCAGTAGTTTCTAAAATACCAATAATTAATGCAGGAGACGGGACAGGCCAACATCCTACTCAGGCGTTGCTGGATGTGTATACTATTTACGAACATTTTCAAACTCTTGATGGTATTAGAGTTGCAATGGTGGGAGATTTGGCTCATGGCAGGACAGTCAATTCACTGGCATATCTTATGGCGAAATTTAGGGGTATTCATATTGATTTCGTTTCTCCAACCTTATTTAGGGTCCAACAAGACATAAAAGACTATCTTGAACGCCACCCTGTGTCTTATAATGAAACTACGAATCTTGGAGAAGTACTTAAAGATATAGACGTTTTGTATATGACAAGAGCTCAGACTGAAAGATTTAGGCAAGGAGAGAGATTTGATAATCATCATGGTGGTTTCAAAATGGATCTTGTGATGCTAAATAGAATGCAACCAAATTCTATAGTGATGCATCCTTTACCAAGGAATGATGAACTTCCTCCGGAACTTGATAATGATCCCAGAGTAGTTTGTTTCAGACAGGCTCAAAACGGTCTTTATGTACGCATGGCACTTCTGAAGATGCTTCTTTCCTAAATACTTTGCGGTTATTGTGCAATTATTGGTATAATTATATTTGATGGGATATGTTAATAAGTATTTACGCTTGAGTTTTTCTGCATCTCTTCTTGCGCCACTTATTTTTATTGGAGTTTATATTACATTTTTGCTTGCCCTACGCGGTTCAGTGCCAACCTCAGGGGAGCTGGTGGAACATTTAACAAGACTCTACGAGCGGTTTGGATATGAGATTATTATTCTTGGTGCTTTTTTAGAAAGCCTGGTTATTGTTAATCTTTTTATTCCTGGTGCAAGCGCTGTTGCTCTGGGTGCAGTTTTTGCAAGATCTGGCCAAATTGATCTAAACCTAGCGGTTTTAGCGGCAAGTTTTGGATCCATTTTGGGCTATCTTGTGAACTATACTTTGGGGAAGTTTGGTTTCGGCATGATTTTTAGGGTATTTGGATATGCAAGTATCCTGAATAAAGTGAAAAATCAAATTGAGAATGGAGCTGTTAAAACTTTCGGCTTAAGCTTTATTCATCCAAATATCGGCTCAGTTGTGGCTTTAGCTGCGGGAGCAATTAAGATGAAATTTAAAAACTTTTTTATTTTAAGCTCTTTGTCAACCTTAGTTTGGTTTTCATTTTGGGGGATAATGGTTTTTGCCCTTGGGGATGTATTTTTGATTATTTTAACTAAATATATGTGGGTGGTGGTGTTACTCATTTTATCGATTTGGTTACTCGTTTCCTTATATGGTAATAGTAGAAAGGTAGTTTAATGTTTGTTCCAAAGTATAGTGTTACACAAAAGATATTAAAAAACGTCGGTCTCATTGATGCCTCTCGTGAGGTCATCATCCATGCACCCCTGGTTCCTGCTTGGGAAGCTAAATTTAGAAAAGAGGCCATGGAGAGGATGATCCATCATGGTACTCATCTTGAGGGGAATCCACTCTCTGAAGAAGAGGTTAAGGATGTCTTGGATGGTGCTGATGTGGTGGCGCGAGATCGAGACATTCAGGAAATTTTAAATTATAGAAATGTTTTAAAATTTATTGATGGAGTGGCAACTCAAATTCCTTCGACTCACTATCAATTTACAATTGAAACCATTTTGGAAATTCACAGACTAACTACTCAAGTGATTCTCCCATCTGAGATCTCAGGTCATTTTCGAGCTCGCCAAGTAGTAGTTAAAAATAGTATGACTGGCCAAATCAGTTATTCGCCCCCTCCCGCAGCAGAGGTACCATATTTGATTGAAGATTTAGTTAACTGGATAAACTCTCCTGATGCAAGGGAAACACATCCTGTTATAAAAGCCGGGGTTATTCATTATGAACTGGCTCGCATTCACCCCTTTACAGATGGAAACGGGAGAGTAGCCAGGGCTGTTGCTACACTGATTATGTTTTTGGACGGATATGATATCAGGAAGTTTTTTTCGCTGGAAGAGTATTTTGATGAAAATCCAATGAATTATTATTTGACTTTACAAGCAGTTTCAAATCAACTGGTCTTAGATACACATGAGCGGGATTTAACCCCCTGGCTTCAGTATTTTGTGGAAGGGTTGGCAATTGAAATGAATAGAATAAAAGAGCAGGTACAGCGAATTTCAGTTGATGCAAGGGTTAAGGATAGGCTGGGAGAACAGTTAGTCCTTAATGAGCGGCAAATGATTGTTATGGAATATTTGCATCGGCACAAGGGTATGTCTAATAAAGACTTTAGAAAAATCTTTCCTGATTTTTCAGATGATACGGTTTTGCGAGAACTTAAATTTTTACGGCAAAAAGGTCTTGTTAAAAAAGCAGGAGG
>CAYIDT010000012.1:2910-4782 GCA_964362265.1 uncultured Gammaproteobacteria bacterium
TTTTGCGAGAACTTAAATTTTTACGGCAAAAAGGTCTTGTTAAAAAAGCAGGAGGGACCAAAAAAGCTACGTACGTTTTGAAATGAATTAAATATGACATTTGCTAAACTTTCTGAGTACTTTGAAAAACTTGAAGGAACCTCATCTAGGCTTGCTTTGATTGATATTCTTTGTGATTTATTTAAAGAGATTAAGACGGATGAAATCGGTCAGGTCAGCTACTTATTGCAAGGTAGGGTGGCTCCATTTTATGAACCTGTTGAGATGGGAATGAGTGAAAAACTGGTGGCTGCTGCTTTGGCGAAAGCCTATGGATCTACAAAAGATGATGTCTTAAAACTTTATGGAAAGTTGGGAGATATAGGGTTAGCAGCGCAAAACTTAAGTTCAAAGTTCAAAGTTCAAAGTTCAAAGTTGACGGTAGGAGATGTGTTTAATATCTTAACTGAAATTGCAAAGACTCAGGGCGAGGGGACTGTTGAAAAAAAGATTGGTTTACTGGCAGGTATTTTGGAAAAAATGGATGGAGTATCTGCCAAGCATTTAGTTCGAGTGCCGCTGGGTGTATCCCGTTTGGGAATTGGAGATCCAACGATTTTGGATGCATTTTCCCTTGCTTACACTCGGGACAGAGCCAAGCGACCCATATTGGAAACTGCCTATAATCGGGTTTCGGATTTAGGGTTAATTGGAGAGGTTTTGTGGAGCAGGGGGCTTAAAGGAGTTCAGGGATTGCGAGTTGCGGTTGGAAGGCCAATCAGGTCACAGCTTGCAGAAAGGTTACCTACTGCTGAAAAAGTAATAGAAAAAATGGTTAAAGTTAATGCTCAGCGCAAATTAGATGGTTTTAGGGTTCAGATTCACAAGGACGGGGATAAAATCAGGCTTTTTTCCAGAAACCTGGAGGAAACTACCCCAATGTTTCCTGAGATTATTGAGGGTGCAAAAAAGCAAATTAAAGCTAAGTCTGCTATTTTAGATTGCGAAGCAATTGGATTTAATCCAAGCTCCGGTGAGTTTTTACCATTTCAGGAAACAACCCAAAGAAGAAGAAAATACGGCATTGAGGAAATGGCCAAAAAAATTCCCCTGAAGGCTTTTTGTTTTGATATTTTGTACAAAAATGGCAAATCTTTAATTGATAAGCCCTTAACCAATCGGCTGGCAGTTTTAAAAGAGACCATTGTAGATGGGGAAGTGCTTTTTCCTGAACCCGGAATCATGGTTGAAACGGCTAAAAAGTTGCAGGAACTTTTGGATGAAAGTATCTCCGAGGGTTTGGAAGGTTTGGTGGTTAAAAGATTGGACAGCAAATATGAAGCAGGGGCAAGGAATTTTAACTGGGTAAAGCTAAAGAGACATTCTAGCGGGGCACTAAAAGACACAATTGATTGTGTAATTTTGGGCTACATCTATGGTAGAGGGAAAAGGGCAGCTTTTGGGGCAGGGGCACTCTTGGTTGGGGTGTATGATGATAAAAAAGATGAATTTGTGACAGTTAGTAAAATAGGCACTGGTTTAACAGATGAAGAGTTTAGGGAAATTAGAAGGAGGGCAGATAAAATTAAGGTCAGTAAAAAACCGGTTAGAGTAAATTCTATTTTGACTCCATCTGTCTGGATTGCTCCGGAGATTGTAATTGAAGTTTTGGCAGATGAAATAACCAGAAGCCCAATTCATACCGCAGGTTATGCCCTAAGGTTTCCAAGGCTGATAAAATTCCGCGAAGCTGACAAAAAAGCCGAAGATGCAACAACTGTTAAAGAATTAATTGAAATGTACCATCAGCAGTTTAAAAAATAAAGCTTGACTTTTATTATAAAATATTCCATAATATGGAAAGTTGGAAAGAAGGAATCTATGCAAATTTTA
>CAYIDT010000012.1:4882-13226 GCA_964362265.1 uncultured Gammaproteobacteria bacterium
TATAAAATATTCCATAATATGGAAAGTTGGAAAGAAGGAATCTATGCAAATTTTAAGTACGGATATTGTAAAAATGCAGGCAAAAGGTCTTATGACAATTCCTAAAAAGATGCGTCAAAAGTTAAATCTTGAAGAAAATAGCCTGGTTAGGGTGATAGAAGGGAGGGGAAGAGTAATTTTAGAACCTCTCCGCACCCTTAATTTTCCTGTCAGAAGTTATAACTCAGAGGAGATTAATGAATTTCTTGAGCTTGATAAAAAGAAGACAAAAGCTTTAAGAAAAAAGGGATTGATTTAGTTGAATAAAAAAACACCGATTGTTTTATTGAACGCTTCTGTTATTTTAGCAGGGTTAAGTTCTCCAAATGGAGGTTCTGGGAAAATCCTTTTTTGGTGCAAACAAAATAAAATTGCAGGCATAGCCAGTGAGGTTATTGTTGATGAGGCGCTGAGGAATGCCAGCAGAATTAAATTTAGCAAAGAAGAAGTTTACAGTAGTATTAAAAAAATTTTTCGTAACATTTGCCGACCACCTAAGATAAATTTGGTTAATAAGTTTAAAGCTGTTGTAATAGATCCCGGGGACGCTCATGTTTTAGCTTCAGCCCAGGAGGAAAACGCGGATTTTTTAGTAACCCTTGATAAAAAGCATATTTTGGTATTACAAGGTAAGGTTAAGGGGTTTAAAATTGTTTCTCCGGGAGAGCTAATTGAAATGTACCATCAGCAGTTCAAAAAAGGTTAGTGTGTGTTAAAATAGGCCAATGTATGTAGCTGATTTACATATTCACTCCAGATTTTCCAGAGCTTGTTCGCCGCAGTTAAATATTCCAAATCTGGTTTCTTGGGCCAAATATAAAGGAATTAATCTTTTAGGAACAGGGGATTTTTTACATCCCCTTTGGCTGGCAGAGCTAAAGAGTCAACTGAAGGATGATGGTTCAGGGTTTTTAAGCCATGATGGGTCTGAAATAAAATTTGTCCTCACTGTCGAAATAGCTTCAATGTATTCTCACGGGGGGAGAGGCAGAAGAATTCATAACTTAATTTTTATGCCCGGCTTTGAGTCAGCTGAAAAGTTTCAGAAAGCGCTGCTTGGAAGAAGAGCCACACTTGCTTCAGATGGCCGGCCAATTGTGGGGATTTCTTCCAAAGAACTTCTACAAATGGCTTTGGATGCATCAAGTAATGCTTTATTCATTCCGGCTCATGCCTGGACCCCCTGGTTTGGTATTTTTGGGTCAGAATCAGGTTATGACTCTCTGGAGGAGTGTTTTGAAGATTTAACGGATCGTGTTTATGGAGTAGAAACAGGGATATCCTCTGATCCGGCCATGAACTGGAGGATAACAGAGCTTGATAATCGTTCAATTTTGTCTTTTTCTGATGCACACTCTCTTCCCAATCTGGGTAGGGAAGCAACGGTAATAGAAGGGGATTTAAGTTCAGGGTATTCGGGGTTGTTCGGAGCAATTAAAGACCAAAAAATTGCAGGTACAATTGAATTTTATCCTGAAGAGGGGAAATATTATTATACAGGGCACAGAAACTGTTTGGTTAAATATGATCCGGATGAAGAAAAGAAAAACGGAGTAATTTGTCCAAAATGCAAAAGGTCTTTAACAGTGGGAGTAATGAGCCGGGTGGAACAACTTGCCAAACGGCCAAGTGGTGAAACCCTAAACCGGCCGGGGTTTAAAAAATTAGTGCCGCTTTTGCAAATTATTGCAGAAGCCCTACATTCTACTCCAACAAGCCAAAGAGTGCTAAACGAGTATAAAAAGTTAGTAACTAATCTGGGAGGGGAAATAAAAGTCTTAACTAAAGCTGAAATATCTGAAATTGCAAAACTGTCTGGTCCAAGGATTGCAGAAGGAGTGGATAAAATGAGGAAAGGGAATATTGTGATTGATCCGGGATATGATGGAGTTTATGGAATAGTTAAGATTTGGGTTGAGGTTCCACAGTTGGGGCTGTTTGACTAAATGAAGCTTTTTAAGGATAGAACTTCTGCCGGAAAGTTATTAGCTGGAAAGCTAAAAGATGTAAAAGCGGATTTAGTGCTTGGAATTCCCCGGGGTGGAATTGTAGTAGCTGCTGAAGTAGCAAAGAGTTTGAAGTTTCCATTAGATATAGTTGTGGTTAGGAAAATCGGAGCACCAAATCAGCCGGAGCTGGCTTTGGGGGCTATTGATCCGGATGGGGAGATGGTCTGGAATGAAGAAGCAGTAAGGGAAGCTGGGGAGGTTGGGGAAATAATAGAGAACGAGTGGAAAGAGTTAAAAAGAAGAGAAGACGTCTACCGGAATGGGAAGCATCCAATCGAAGTGGATAGGAAAACCGTGATTTTGGTGGATGATGGGATGGCAACAGGGGAAACTGCCTTGGCAGCTTGTAAATATTTAAAAAGGCATGGGGCAAAAGTAATTTTGGCATTGCCTGTAGCATCAAGCGACGCATTGGAGAAGATGACGAGCGAAGTTGATAAAGTAGTGGTTTTGGAAACTCCTGAAGCTTTCAGAGCAGTTGGCCAGTTTTACGAAGAATTTGAACCAGTCTCAGATGAGACTGTAGTACAATTACTATCATGAAATTAGTTGTAGGTCTAGGAAATCCTGGGGAAAAATATGCCAAGGTCAGGCATAACCTTGGATTTATGGTGGTGGAGGAGTTAGGGTCTAAGGTAAAGGGTATAGGGGTTAGTTGGAAACAAAATGACAAACTGAAATCAAATATTATGAAAATTAACTATACCCTTGTGTTGGCGAAGCCAAATACATACATGAATAATTCAGGTATGGCAGTTAAGTTATTGTCGTCAGCTTTCAGTCTTCGGCCGTCAGACATAATAATAATCCATGATGATATTGATCTCAAGTTTGGGCAAATTAAGGTTAGAATGGGGGGCTCTGCTGCTGGCCATCATGGAGTGGAATCTATCATTGAGGCCCTGGGAACAGATCAATTTACAAGAGTCCGCATTGGTATTGGTAAGGGTTCTGATCCTGAAAAATTTGTTCTAGATGCATTTGAGCCTTCCGAGAAACCCAAATTAAAATATGCTATTGCGCAAGCTGTACAAATACTAATTGACAATTTGGAGGATAGCATTGTAAAGTAAGTCAATGGAAAAAAGCCTCAACCCGCTTCATTCAACTCCGGTTTCAATTCTAATAGGCGCTTTAATTATTGGATTTACTATCCTTTGGGCAAATGGTGTAGTAACTATTAATAAACCAGAAGCTGGAAAAAGTTTATTAAGCTTTAACCAGCCGGGGAAACAGGTTGGTGTAACTGGAAATCCGGCAGAGTTACCTCCTCAACCCCAGGCTCCAGGCGCCCCAGCTCCTACCTCTGCCAAAGTTTCTATTGATGATGATCCGGTTTTGGGAGAGAAAAATGCTCAGGTTACCTTAATTGAATTCTCAGATTATGAGTGCCCTTTTTGTAAAAGGCATTTTGACGAAACCTATCCCAACTTAAAGAAAGATTATATAGATACGGGAAAAGTAAAATTAGTATATAGAGATTATCCTTTGCCTTTTCACGATCCAATGGCAACAGTTGAAGCTATCGCGGCAAATTGCGCAAGAGACCAGGGGGGAGACAGTGTTTATTTTAAATTCCATGATGAAATATTCAAAAGAACTACATCAAATGGTAATGGTTTATCAAAGGATAAAGTTTATGCTATTGCTTCTGATTTAAGCCTTAATGGGGATGACCTCAAAAGTTGTGTGGAGGCTGAAAAATATAAAGATGAGGTGCAAAAAGATATTGCTGATGGAGCTGCGGCCGGGGCAAGCGGTACGCCGACTTTCTTTATTGGCAAATCCGACAGTACTGGCACAATAGAGGGTAATATTCTAGTTGGAGCTCAACCCTACACCGCTTTTCAATCCGCCATAGATAATTTATTGAAATGAATAAGAAATTTCTGATTATCGGAGGGGTAATCACAGTTTTAATTACAGTCTTTCTTATTTGGCTTTTTATTGAGTCCAGCAAACCTCTGCCTGGAGAAAAACTCTCTGATTTAGGAAGAGGACATGTGCCGGTTGGAGAAAAAGTTGACTATAATTCTAATCCTCCCACCTCGGGTAAACATTATGAGGAATGGATAAGAGCCGGAGTGTATACCGAGCCTAAAGATGATCGGAATTTGGTTCATTCGCTTGAACACGGGTATGTGATTATGAGCTATAAGTGTGCAGAATTATCAGAGGAATGTAAAAACAGGCGTGACCAACTTGCTAAGATTTATGAGAAAAAGAAACAAAGAAAGTTAATCGTGGTCCCTCGAGTAAATTTGGATACAAAGTTTGCTCTAACTGCTTGGATTTATCTTGATAAATTTGATCCTTCGACAAGCTCAGGACTTACAGTGAGTGAGGTGGAAAGAATAGAAAAATTTATTGATGTTCATATAAACCAGGGACCAGAAAAAACAATGGAATGATGAAAACCAACGGGTTAGATAAAGACCATATTCCCAAGCATATAGCCATTATTATGGATGGGAACAGGCGCTGGGCCAGGTCCCATGGAGTTGATGATATCAAAGGCCATGAGGCCGGCTCTGATGCCCTGGAGCGGGTGGTAGAGGCTGCTGAAAGATTGGGGATAGAGGCAGTAACTGTTTATGCACTTTCTACTGAAAATATTCATGAGAGAGCCAAAAGAGAAGTTTTAGGGCTTTTTAATCTCATGAGGCAAGGTTATCAGACTAAACTTAAAAAAATGATGCAAAATGGTGTTAAGGTAACTATTTTAGGAGAGCTTGGGGGGCTTCCAGGAACTATAAAACGTATCATTGCGGAGATTAGAAAAACTTATATTAAAAATGAATCTATTAAACTAAATATCGCTCTCAATTATGGGGGGAAAAAAGAGCTCCTTGATGCTATAAAAGATATTATTAGGGAGGGAGTTGATGTAAATAGAATTAACAATGCCGTTGTTGAAAGACATCTTTATACAAACGGTCTGGCAGATCCGGAATTGGTGATTCGAACAGGGGGAAGGGTGAGGCTTTCAAATTTCCTGCTTTGGCAAACAGCATATTCAGAACTTTATTTTACAAAGACTCTCTGGCCGGATTTTGATGGGGAAGCACTAAAACGGGCAATTTTATGGTACCAAAATCAAAAGCGTAATTTTGGGAAGTGAATTAAGGTATTTCTGACCACTTCTGGAAAGTTTCTGAGAATAAATCCTTTAAAATAACAAGATATTTTACCTGATGGTTAATAAGCTCAGCTGGTTGAGTGGCATTATTTCCCTGCAAATTCCTGCAAAACTGGATTGGTTTATTTTCATTAAGACTGATGAGCGAACCGTTTATCACAAGCTGCTGGTTAAATTGCTGTGGATCACTGGTAGTACAACCTGCTCCTGCTGTATAAATTGTTCCCCCGGAGATCAAAATACCATCCACTTGGGTGACGATTGGGTCAATATTAATATTTCCTTTAACCACAAAAACAGTGCCGGTTGAACCATCTCCATAAGTGTAATTTTGGCTAATGGTTAGATTCCCATCTACAAAAATAATCCTGACTCCTGGGTTACCGGTGTTTCCAGATACATTTAAATCTCCGGCAACATAGGTTAAACGATTTTTAGCCTTGGATTGATCAAAATAAATTGACTTTAATTCATCATATGTTGGAATTCTAAAGGATAGAAATTTAATTTTCTCATCAAATACATAAACGCCTGTATCAGTGCTGCAGCCGGAACCTCCGCCCGGACTTGTTATTAAACCTCCACTAAAAACAGGATTTTGAGTATCTTGACTACAACTTCCTGTTTGGGCAAAAGTAGTTGGTAGTTGGTAGTCAGTAGTTAGTAGTATAAATAATGCAAAAATCAGGAAAACTATCAACTTATTTATCATTGTCCTCCCGGGACATTAATCTGTTCCTGAGTATGCACATCACCTTCCCTTGTCTGAATTTTTGGTTTGGAGGAGGAGAAGACTGCCAAAACAGAGTTAAAGCAATCTGTTTGCACGCTTGATCTGCCTATAGAGTCGGTTGCGATAACAGATGCTCTCTTCTCTCCCACTGTTACATAAGCTATGGAAACTTGCTCTCCGGTTTTTCCTGATAAATTCTCTCCTGACCATATGTATGTATAGGGGGTGCTCCCGCCTGATGCTTGGGCAGTCCAGGTAACTGGTCGCCCTAACTCAGCTAGATCCGGCGGTGTAGAAGGAGTAACAGAACATCTGACAGTTGGAATACATATCTCATTGGTGCAGCTTGCCCCAACGTTACAAGTATCAACAGTACAGGAAGGATAAGTTGGAACCTGCGTACAGTTGCCAGGTTCTGTTAAAGTACAGGTTATCGTTCCGTTATTTGTAGAACAGGTATTGGACGGAGCATCACAGGTTTGAGTGCAATTTATCGGAGTTTCAGTACAGGGAGGTGGTGTATTGATGGTCGCGGGGGAACAATCAATTCTTTTTGTTTGCGAGCCTGAACTGACAGTTACATTTGCACTCTTTGGTCCTGTTGTAGAATAGGATTTGGTAACAGTTGAGCCTGATCCTGATAAGTTGTCAGTTCCGGACCAGAAATATCCATATCTTCCTATACCTCCTGAGATATTTGAAGTGCTCCAAGTTATTGGTTCGTTGGTAATAGTAGTTGCGGGAGTTGGTGAACAGGAACCAGAGATAGGTAGGGCACAAGTTCCATTATTACAGCTGTAGCCTTGCGAGGTAGTACAATTATCAGTGGTACACGGCTGAATTGCTTGGGTTGAGGTACAGGCACTTTGACCTGGAAGGGTAGTTAAAGTACAGTTTTGAGTTCCGTTATCAGGAGGACCGCAGGTATTGGGAAGGGCATTACATGATTGGTTGGTACAATTTGGAGTGGCACTACAAAGACCTAAAACATTTACCTGGACAGAATCTGAAACTCCATTAGGTGCTGCCGCGTTGTAACAGGTAATTCTATATGTATAAGTTGTGGGGCCAGTTAGGTTTGTTATAAATTCATGTTCTTTTAATCCTGCTGCTGGAACTGATTTTGGACCTGACCAGGATAAATCAGCGCTACATGAGGTTGGGTTGTTTGTGACAGACCATGAAAGGTCAGCAGTGCCTCCATAATCAATAGTCGCAAGATCATTAGAGTTGTTAACTTGCAAATCAACAGTAGGGGGCAGAATGCACTGATCATTCTGACAAACCCCAGAACAGTTGGCTGTATAAGTGGTAGTTCCGCACTGACCATCGTTTACAGTTCCGCCTGTTGTCCTACAGGCAGGAGGAGTTTGCGCCGGAGGTATGGATGGGGCTGGTGCAGAACAGATTCCATCGCATTGATACGTTCCTGTTCCTCCACAAGCATTGCGATTACAGGCCTGGCCATAGTTGGCAGGATTAGCAGGAGTTGAGGGAGTGGGTGCACTGCAGCTTCCATCACACTGAA
Organism: uncultured Gammaproteobacteria bacterium; assembly: GCA_964362265.1. GTDB lineage: Bacteria > Patescibacteriota > Microgenomatia > Daviesbacterales > UBA10151 > CAYIDT01. The sequence continues at coordinate 12,331 of CAYIDT010000012.1, forward strand.
ACGTGCCGCTGGTGGTATTGGTTTGTCCGCAGGCATTTGGCGAAGAAGTTTTTGTACAGGCCTGGCCATAGTTAGCAGGATTAGCGGGTGTTGATGGAGTTGTAGCATTGCAACTTCCGTCGCACTGAATCGTCCCGCTTGTAGTACTGGTTTGTCCGCAGGCATTTGGCGAAGAAGTTTTTGTACAGGCCTGGCCATAGTTAGCAGGATTAGCTGGTGCTGGTGCAGAACAGCTTCCATCACATTGATACGTTCCTGTTCCTCCACAAGCATTGCGATTACAGGCCTGGCCCGTATTAGAGACACAGCTAGGATTAAATGTAGCAGTAACACTCTTGGAAGCATCCATGGTAACTGTACAGGTTGTGGCAGGACCATTGCATGCCCCGGACCATCCGGCAAAGACAGAATTTGAAGAAGGAGTGGCTGTAAGGGTTTCAGATGTGCCATGATTGTAAGTTTCTGTACAGTCAGTTCCACAGTTAATACCTGCAAGGAAAGAAGCTACTGTTCCTGTTCCTGTACCTGCTATAGTAACTGTTAAGGTGGCTTGGAAATTGATAGTTAAACTTGGGTTATTAGTGCTTTTATTGCCGGCATTATCTAGACCCCTGGCATTAACTGTGGTGGGTAAGTTTGTTGCCAGAGGAGCTGAATAGATACCCCAGTCAGTTGAAGAGAATTTGTATTCCGGTTGTTGGCAGGTTTCATTGACACACCCGATTGTGATACTAACAGTTGTGCCTGTAGGACAGTTAATAGCTGATGAAGTTGTAGAGGTTGCTGTGGAAGGATTGCAGTTTGTTCCGGTTGCAGTAATTGTGGTAGTTGGGGGGGTTAAATCAGTTGTCCAGGCTGAATAGGCAGCCGGAGCCACAAATAAGAAGCAAAAGGCA
>CAYIDT010000013.1:0-10601 GCA_964362265.1 uncultured Gammaproteobacteria bacterium
ACTCCAGCTCAAAAGTCTTCCTTTGCGCCGTATTTAGCCGAAGATGAAGAATTAATTTTAGTTACCGGCTTGGGTAAAACCTATCTTAGATCTAAGTTCATAATCTATTTTATGTTTCCCGGAATAATTTTTGGCGCAGTAGGATTTGGTATAAGTAAACTATTTAAATTTGATCTAACAGTAACCATAATTATGATTTTAGCCTTAATGAGCTTATTCGCCTTTTTAAAAACACTCCATCTTTATCATGCCAACAGATATTTATTAACAACCAGAAGGTTAATTATTAAGCAGGGCCTTTTTGGAGTAAAACTTACAGCTGCCCTATACGATAAAATTACGCATCTGGAAGTTGACCAGGCTTTTTTAGATAGGTTACTACTGCATCACGGCCATATTATTGTGAATGTTGCTGGCATGCATAAAGGAGAAATTATATTAAACTATGTTGACTGGCCAATGGAACTGAAAAATTTAATGGAGAGATTAATTAATAGGGAGCGCGAACAATATGGTGTGCGAGGCGGAACAATAACCACAGTAGAAGGCGAAATAATTTCTTAAAACTCAAGCTTTAAAGTTTTTGATAGTTTAGCTTGATTAGAAATGATTTTTGGGTATTCGTCGAGTTTGGGTAAAATTGTTGTTGGATCAATGAGCTTCCCATCTTTATCTATTTCCAAATGAGTATGGGGTCCGGATGTAGCTCCGCTCATACCAACTGTCCCAAGAGTTGTATTTTGACTCACAACTTGGTCTTTTTTGACAAAAATTCTTCCCGTATGCCCATAAGTTGAGCGCAGCCCGGATGGGTGAGAAATCACTATGTAATTACCAAGGCCCCAAAAACCAAACTGGATTTCTTCAACGATTCCCTCTGTAATCGGGTGAATAGGCATACCGAATCCTGTGGCAATGTCTATTCCTGGATGAAATGCTGAGAATCTTGTTGATAGGTATCCTGGATGGGGTAAATTTAAAACAGGCATGCTTTCAGCCTGAATTTCTTGAAAAGCAAGAACTTCCCCCTTCAGCGCAAAGTTCACTGGCGTTGCGTGAATGGTTAAAAGCAAAAGAGTACATATAAGTATTTTAAGCCGCTGGAGATCCTTTGCTACACCCAGGATAAGCCTTGGCTTGATGTTCTGTAAGCTTTTGCTTTGGGCGACCCGGTCAAAAGCTTCCTTAGGCAGAAGGCTTTTTATAGTGTCTTTTAACAGACAAAGCGAATTTTAACAGAATTGAACTTAAAATGCAAACCATGAATGTATTATAATTAAACCATGAAAAAGACCCTCTTTTTAATTTTAGTTTTCATTTCAGGAGTCCTATTGGCAATAAAATTTTTTGCTAGCCCCATCTTTACCCTGTTAGGATTTCAAGAAAAAAGCGGAATAAAAATCTCATCCAATCCACAGGCAGCACAAGTTTTCATAGATGAGGCGCTACTAGGTCAGACTCCGTATGAAAATAAAATCCTTTCCCCTAAAGAGTATTCTATTAAATTGCAATCCGATAAGGCTTTCTGGGTAGGTAGTGTTAAATTGAGTCCCGGAACAGAAACCATAATAGGACGGGATTTATCTGATGAGAAATTATCCTCTGCGGGAGAGATACTGAGTCTGGAAAAAGGCAAGGGGGTAACTGTTTTATCTTTTCCCTCAAATGCCGGAGTTTCAATAGACGGCAAGGAAGTCGGGAAAACTCCACTCAAGTTAGATTTGGAAGCGGGGGAGCATATTTTTACTGTTTCTTTGGAGGGATTTTTAACAAGAAGCATTAAAGCGGTTTCTGTAAACGATTTTAATCTAATCGTTAATGTTGATTTGGCAGTAGCTCAAAAGCAGGAAGCAAACGAAAAACAGATTGCAATTGTAGCGGTTCCTAAAGTTTTAGTGCTGGAAACTTCGACTGGATTTCTAAGAGTTAGAGAAAAACCCAGTATTGTATCTTTGGAAATTAGCAGAGTTCAGCCGGGAGATGAACTGGAGTTATTAGAAGAATTTCTTTTGTGGGATAAAATTAAACTATCTGATGGACGGGATGGGTATGTTTCATCCAGCTTTGTCAAAAAACTTTAAGCTCCAAGGTAGTAGATAATGCCCACAGTCATAAAAAGCCAAAGAAGAACAGTTATTAAAAGGGGCGTATCAGTTATTAGAACCCGCTCTGGCGACTCTCCTTCCCTTTTTTCGTAAATGATATATAGATAGCGCATGATTCCATATATAACAACTGGGACAGTGGTCATAAAATATTTAACTTCAGTAAAGGCTAAGTCCAGGCTTCCAAAGAAGGTAATTAGGTGAGATGGAGTAATAATGGGTGGTTGCTGAAACGCAAACAAAGCATAAGTTAGCCAGGTAGAGTTAGCAAACATTGATGTCAGGATGTCCAAAAGATTTTTCGGGTAATGCAAAAGAGTTTCCCGATGTCTTGAAGCATGTTGCGCCATTAACGTTAGCTCAGATCGTCTTTTTCCTATCGCTAAAAAAAGAGCAAAGGATATAACTGATAAAAGAAACCAGACAGAAAGGTGGGCATCAGTTATCCAAACCCCACCGTATACTCTTAAAACAAAGCCTGTTGCAATCGCCATCACATCCAATAAAATTACTTGTTTTAAATAAGCAGAATATAAAAGCTGTAAAGTTAAATACAAAATTCCTGCCAAAAAAAATGCCGGTGACAAACGAAAAGCAATTGGTAAAAGGATAAAAATAAGAACTAACGCCAAAATTACTGCTACCGTAGGGTGAAGTAGTCCTGATGCCACAGGCCTTTTGCGCTTGAAAGGATGAGCTTTATCTCGCTCAATATCAAAAACATCATTGAGTAAATACGTAGCTGAAGAAAGTCCGCAAAAAATCAAAAAAGCTTGAAGAGCGCGTATTTGATTTATTGGGTCAAATAGAGAGCCAGAAAAGATAAGCCCGGCAAAGAGAGCAAAGTTCTTTACCCATTGTTTTGGTCGGGTTTCCTTGATGACACCCCAAAGAAATTTAACCAAAGTATGCCTCCTAGAATACTTATGCCCACTAAGGAAGCAGCAAAAAACTTACCCCTGCTATCCAAAGCTAGTGCAACAGCTCCCAGAATAGCACTTCCTAGCATATAAAACAAGGTAATTTTTTGGTGAGATAAGCCTAAATCTAAAAGCTTATGATGTAAATGTCCGCGATCTCCCCAAACAGGAGATTTGCCTGAGAGCACCCTTCTTGTAAAAGTATAAATAAAATCAGTGGCAGGAACCAAAAGTACAAGACCTGCTGTTGCCAGTTTTGCTCCCGATAAAATGGCAATAGTGGCAATCATCAGCCCTAAAATATTTGACCCGGAAAACCCTGGAAAAATCTTGGCTGGATGCCAGTTAAAAACTAAAAACCCCAAAGAAACCCCTGCTGTAATAAAGGAAAGTTTGGCAATATTTATTTGATTGAAATCTCCTGCGAGGTAGAGCTTCAGTGATAAAAGCCCCAAGATTGATACTGCGATAAGGACAATTCCAGGTAATTGTCCATCAATGCCTTTTGACCAATTTAACATATTTAAAATCCAAACAATCCAAAGAATTGCCAAAACATCAGCCAGAATAATTACTTTATGAATTCCCAGCAAATTAAATTGCCAAATAAGATCATCAAACTTTAATATTCCACCCAAAGGATTGGTGATAAAATGGATTCCAACGCCTGATCCAACTACCAAAGTCGCTGCTATAATTTGAATTAGTAGTCTTAAATATGGTGAAAAATTATGAGATTTATCATCCAAAAGGCCCGTTATTAAAAGAATTAATGATCCACCTAAAATTCCTAGGATATGTTTTTCAATGGGGATAAAAATTAAGGTTGTAACAATAATTCCAAAAAATAAAGCCAAGCCTCCAGCCCGGGGTATTATTTTTTTGTGAATATGAGCAGGATGAGGTCTTGTTTTTGGATTATCTACTAAGCCATATTTTTTGGCCAGTTTAATAGTCGGGTAAACTGCCAAAACGGTAGCAAGAAATCCGAAGCCTGCAGGTAAGATAAATTCTAGCATAATTTTATATAAAGATTAAGACTATTTTAATAAAAGTTATTAACAAAACAATAGTACAAATAAAAGAGGTTGCTTTTAGAATATTTTGAAAAAGAGTTTGACTAGAGTGAAGCTGCCAGGAAAGTAGCAGATTTAACAGAGCGATTGAGGCTAAACTCCCTGGAATAATGAGCATTTGATATGTTGTGGCAAGTTGATTTTCTCCCCAAGGGATTGAATAAAAAAGAGGTAATTTGGGGGGTAAAAATTTAGGGAAAAGTAAAATTAAGCAAACCTGTATTAAAGATAAAAGTATCGGTAAAAAGAGAATATATCTATTAAAATTCGAATGAATATTCATATTAACCAAGTCGAGCTTTGTTGGTAACCCGAAACTCCATATATTTACCAAGCATGAGCCTTGTCTGAGCATCAATTGCAGGAAGAGTAGCAATGGTAATTAAAACAATTGGAACAAGTGCCCACTGAATGTATGACCAAGTCTTTTGTAAAACGTTCCAACTGGCTGGTCTTTTTGGAACCGTCCGCTCGTGCATATAAATTGTTGAAAAAAGCCCAATAAATGCTGCGGTTAAAATCCACGAAGAAACAACTGACATATTATGCGCTACCACAGATTGGGAAAAATCTTTATTAATAAATCCAATGAAAAGTCCTCCAAAAGTAATAAACAAAGCAAGGGTTCCCCATTTAAGATATGACCAGGTCACAAAAAGGAGTTTATCTGTCTTGTCCCAAAAATCTAACTTCTCGCTTTTAAAATATTGCTTGAAGATAAAGGGGATGTGTTCTACGCCATAAGCCCATCTTTTGAGCTGTAAATATTGATTTTGAAAAGTTTTAAGGAGTGTTATATCTAAAACCGCATCACCGGAAATTGGTAAAAAATGGGGAATGACTTTATATTTACCATTAAAATAGAAATAAGCTTTCCAGTAAAATCCTGAATCATCATTGACTTTATTAGGAATCCAAAGGCCAACGTCAATAACTGATTGTAAGTTCATTGACATAGAAGAATAATTGATATACTTATCAGAGCCAACCATTTCAGACAGCTGCCAATAAGATGTGCCAGCTGCTACCAGTCTCATAGGGGCTGGGGTCTGCCAGTAGTTATTGTAAAATAAAAATACTCCGGTATAAGAATATTTATCCCGCAAATCAGTTGGAGTTGATAAATATTTATGTAAGGCTCCTGCTAGGAATTGAGGGTGAATAACAAAATCCGCATCGAGAGTTGTCATAAATATCTTTTCTGGTTTTATTCCCATCTCCTTGAACATGGGGAGCGTTTGACGAATCATCCAATTTCTATTTGAGCCTTGACCAGGGACCTCACCAGATAGACCATAGGGATGAATGGTTGTTAGTACGGCTCCAAACTTTTTCTCGATCTTCTTAAGATATGCTTTTGTAGCTTCAATTTTTTCCTCAGAGTCACGACTTTCAAACCCGACAAGTAAAAGAATTTTCTTTTTAGGATAGTTTGAAAGAGTAATTGCATCAAATGTTGGGGCCAAAATCTCCATTCCCTCTTTGAAAGTCGGAATGAGCACAAGATGATAGTAATTTCCCCAAGTGTCTGGAAAATCCTGTTGCAATCTTTCAACCCAATCTTGTTCTTTAGCCGACTGCATTTTTTTGTAACCGATAAGGATTAAGGCAGCAATTTTGATGGCATTAAAAAGCCAGTAAACATCAGCTAAAATTATTAAGTAGGCAACAGCAAAAGGGAGTTTAAATGAGAGCCAAATAGGTGAGGTGAGGGCAACCCACATTAGGACACCCGGCAGCATTTCTAAAAGTCTTTCGATTTTTGTATCGTGTCGGCGGATAAAATCCTGTTCAATTTTTTCAGAAATAATAAACCCTTGCGATAAAAGGTGATAAACAATCATTCCAAATCCGCCCCCAATTAGAAACGGCGAAAGAAGCGGTATGTTGAGAAAAAGAGTTAATACTCCTGCGATAAGCAACATAAAACCAAAAAAACTGTGACGTAAACGTTTTAGGCCTTTAATAAAGCGAGTAAATAGGGCAGTTAAATAAAATGTCCCCAAAAATCCTATTAGAAAAATCAGGATTATTCGCATGTATAATAGATTATACCCAAATTATGCAATTTTTAGCAGATTTTTTGCATTTGCGGTAGTTTGGATGGCTAAGTCCTCGATGGGTATTCTTTTTAAATCAGCCAGAAGCACTGCTGTTTCTAGAATATAGGAAGGTTCGTTTTGCTCTCCACGTTTGCCCTGAGGTGGTAAAAATGGACAGTCAGTTTCAAGCGCAATCCTCTCAAGGGGAATAAGATTAGCAGCTTCACGTAAGTATTCGTTTTTAGGATAAGTTAAATTTCCAGCAAAAGAGATAAGGAAATTAGTTTTTAGGACTTTTTCAGTAATTTCGGGTTGGCCGGAATAGCAATGATAAATTCCAAAATAATCCTTGGTCATCTTAATAGTATCATCCCAAGCTTCTCTACAGTGGACTATTAGAGGCAAATTTAGCTTTTTGGCCAGATTAATTTGGGCCTGAAAAAGCTGTTTTTGAAGATTTTTATCACCACTTAAATAATCCAGTCCGCATTCTCCTACCCCCACTACTTTTTCCGGATTACTTCTGTAAATTTGTTCGAGTTTTTCTATTTCCTCGGAAAGTTTACCCTGAGCTTGTCGAAGGGCCTCGTGAGGATGAATACCAATAGTTGAATAAGTCTTAATCTTTGTGAGTTTTTTTGCCTGCTCAAGAGCTTTCTTTGAAGTTTTAACATCAACCCCTATATTAATAATGTAGGAAACCCCAGCCTCTTTGGCTCTTTGTAAAAGGTTATCAAGGTCCTCTTTTAAGGAGTCCCAGTATAAATGCGCATGTGTATCAGTTAAATTCATATGCGTGGAAAAAGTGATGGGGTAGATTGAATTTGTCCGGCAAATTGTTTTAATATTTTTGCGGAAGTTTCAGGTAAAAAAGGTTGTAAATTAAAAGCGATGTGTAAAATTCTTTTAGCTAAATCTTCCAGAACTTCTGTTAATTCCCCCCCCGAGAGTTCCCAGGGCTTTTCTTGATTGATTTTTTTGTCTGTATCGGCAATAAGCTGCCAAATTATATTCAATGCCTCATTAAATTTATATTCAGATAGTGCTTCTTCCAAACCAGCACACCAAACTTGGGCTACTTTAGGTGCATTAATATTATTTTGCTCGCAGAGTTTGGCAACTCTGGCAACGAGGTTGCCTAAACCATTGGCTAAATCACTGTTATACGCAATTTTTAGTTTTTCTTCTGAAATATCCCCATCTTCTTCTAAACTGTTATATCTTAAAAGATAAAACCTTACTGCATCTGCCCCGTATTTTTTAACCCAATCTGATGAACGGACGATATTTCCTAGAGTTTTACTTATTTTTTGTCCGCTTAAGCTTAAAAAACCATGCCCATAAACTTGTTTAGGAAGATCAATGCCGGCTGATTTTAGCATGGCTGGCCAAAGTAAAGTATGCTTTTGAAAATTATCTTTACCTAAAATATGTAAATCAGCTGGCCAAAACTTTTTAAATCTATCAGGATCTTCTAAAAATCCAATGCCTGTTAAATAATTGGTTAGGGCATCAAACCAAACATACATAAAATGGTCGGGCTGATTAGGAACTGGCACCCCCCACTTAAAACTAGTTCTTGAAATTGGAATATCTTTCAACCCTCTTTTTAAAAAAGCTATCATTTCATTTCTTCTAACTTCAGGTAGCGCAAAATTTGGATTTTTGGTTAATAAATCTAATAAAAAATCTTGATACTTACTCCATTTAAAGAAGAAATTTTTTTCAGTAATTTTTTGTATCTCTAGGGTTGGATGAAAAGGGCATTTTCCATCCACTAAGTCTTCCTCTGTGTAATAAGTTTCACAAGCTGGGCAATAAAGTCCGGTAAACTGTCCTAAATAAACATCACCTACCTTTTCTACTCTTTTCCAGATTTCCTGGGCAACTTTTGTATGGTCAGAATCTGTTGTCCTTATAAATCGGTTATAAGAAATATTTAATGAGTCTTGTTCTTCCTGGTCTGTTTTGGCTATTTTATCTGTCCATTCTTTTGGACTAACTCCATTTTTATCAGCTGTTTTTACAATATTTTGTCCATACTCATCCGTTCCTGTAAGGAAGAAAACATTTTCATTACCAAGCTTTATTCTATAAAAGCGAGCTAAAACATCAGCCACTATTTTTTGAAAAGCATGACCTATATGAATTGTGTCATTTACATAATCGATTGCTGTTGTAATATAAAATTTATTCATTTTATTCTCCTTAAGGCTGTAAGTTTAGGTATTTTTAGGCTGGAAGTCAAACTTGTCTTTTTAAAATAGATTAAACTTAAAATCAGTACTATTAATGTTATACCAGACGCGATAAGACCTAAAGTGTCCAAATCTTTGAGTACCAGTAAAATAATAACTGTAAAAGAGATTAAAATTGAACGAAATATAAATCTTAAAAATAAATCAAGTGTAAAAATTAGGGCTAAAAAAAGGGGAGTAAAAAATGATAAAAGCTGGATTAGATTGGCTTCTTTTAAAGTTTTAGGATAGGGGACTTGAAAAATTACATATAAAAATATCCCCCAAAAAATTAAGGCTGGTATAATTTTTAAAAATATTTGGAGCACGTACTCATTGTAGCTTAATCGCCAATCACTTCAAAGGTAGAACCGCCTGAGTTTTTTGAAACCTCAATTCTGACCGGGAATTCCTCTTTTAATTCTTCCAAGTGAGTTATTATTAAGATTTTTTCAAAATCATTTTTGATTGCATCTAAAACCTCTACGATTTTTGTTCGACCTTCAGCATCTTGAGTCCCAAATCCTTCATCAATTACTAAAAACTGCAGTTTTGCTCCGGCACGTCTTGTTAAAAGTTTTGACAGTGCAATCCGTATTGCAAAATTAACTCTAAACTGTTCTCCTCCGGAATAATTTTCATAAGGTCGTTCTCCCATCTCATCGGAAATAATAATATCAAGTGTTTCTATTATCCCTGGAACTTTTTCTCCATTGGCTTGCCCTGAGCGGACCTGTCCCGAGTGGAATCGAGGGAATCGAAGGGTTTTGGTCTCTTTTTGAGTTTGCAATCGCACATTCATTCGGCCATTGGTGAGTTTTTCTAAAAGCCTATTAGCTTCATCTTCGATTTCCGGTATGGCAGTTTCTATGATCATTGCTTGAATCCCTTTTTTCCCAAAAGCCAGGGTTAGTTCTTCAAAAGCACCTTTTTCTTTTTCAAGCTTAACTCGCTCTTCTTTTTTTTGAATAGCTAATTTTTCCAATTGCTCGGATCTGCTTAAAAGCTCAATTGCCTGGCCTAATAAATTACGGGCCTGCTTTTCATCAATTCGCCAGCTATTTATTTCCAGCTCCTTTTGGGAAATTGTCAGTTGAAGTTTTGTCAAGTCATCTGCTAAGTTGGGAAGCTTTTTTAAATCCTGCTCCAGTTTTTCAATTTGTGATTTTTTATTCTGGAAAAGGATGCGAAGCTGCGCAACCACTTTTTTTTCGGATTCCAAAGTTGCCGCGGCAGCGATTAATTTTTCTCTTTTTTCCTGAAGACTGGAAAGTTCATTTAATTTTTCCAGAGTTTCTTTGTATTTGCGATTATCAAGTTTAATTGAGCTAATTTCTGTTTGAAGTTTTAAAATTTGTTTTTCCTCTGTTAAGGTTTTGATTTCTGAAATTTGCTGGGATAATTTTTTTTTCTCGGTTAAGTATTCATTTTTTACTTTTTCCTTTTGACTTTTATTAATTTCCTGTCCGCAAGTTGGGCATTTGGCACTACTTTTTTCTAAAGCCTCAATGTGAGATTTTATTTCATTTAATTTTTTTTCTAGATTTTGTCTTTCCTGATCTTTAAGGGCGAGAGCGGATTTGATAGTTTCCAAATCTTTTTCCAGTTCAAGTTTTTTCTGGGAAAGTAAAAAGTACTGTTCTTTTTGTTTTTCTAAAATTTTTAGCTGCTTTAATTTTTCATCAAAGACAGGAAGATCTTTTAAATCTTTTTCCAGAAGTCTTATTTTATCCGCCCTATTTTTACCCTGAACCAAAATGTCATTTAACTCATTTTGAAGCTCCAAAAAAGTTTGTTTTAATTGATTTTGGTGTTTCAGGGTTGCTCCAAGAGTTGCTTTTTCCTCATTAAAAACCTTTAAATCTTTTTCCAAGACATTAATTTTTTCTTCCAGATCATTAATTTTTTTTTCGGCTAGAATCCTTTTTTCTTTTGAAGTTTCCTTTTGCAAGAGCTCGGCTTCTATTTCCAAGAATTGATATTCCAAGAGTTTTAATTTGGCGGATATATCTTTTATTTTCTCTTTGGCTTTTTCCTCTAGAACATCATAATGAGATAGCCCCAGGATATCTGCCAACATTCTTTTTCGATCTGTTGGGCCGCTGACTGTAAATTCATCGGCATGACCCTGTCTTAAAAATGAGGAGTTGGTAAAAGTTTCAAAATTAAGGTGTAAGGTATTAATAATTTTTTCCTGGGTTGCTTTGATAGTGCCTTCTGT
>CAYIDT010000013.1:10701-13198 GCA_964362265.1 uncultured Gammaproteobacteria bacterium
TGGGCTGCATATTTTTCCAACTCCTTAACTTTTCCAGGGGAGAATTTTTTGGCTGCAAAGTATTTTTGTAAGGCCTCAACCGGGGTAAGTCTTTCTACCTCATCAGTGCCGTCAATTCTTAATCTTGTCACTTTCTCCAAGTTTCTGGCAATGCCGCCAATTATATGAGCTTCCGACAAAGCTTTTTTAATTTTATCCATCTCAATTTCGCCGGTTAGATCAGTAGGGATATTTATGGTAACTCTTACAACAGTATCTTTAATTTCATACTTGCTGATTTCATCTAAAATTGTTTGAGTAGGATTTTTATCAGTTGCAGTTAAATTTATATATATTGATAAAAATTTTCTGCAGGGGGTTGGGATAAATTTAAAAGTGGTGGTTTTTGAAATTTCCACCAGACAAATTCCTTTTTCTTCCTTTTCTTCCCCAAAATCAATCCTGTGAGGTGAACCGCTATAAACAACCAATGGATTTTTAGATAAAACTTGGTGTTTGTGAATATGACCTAAAGCCACATATGAAAGTCGTTTGTCTTGAAGTAGCGGCAGGGGAACTGTTACATCATTTCCAATTACCATGCCCTTTTCTGATCCAAAACTTGCTCCTTCAACCTCGCAATGGGACAAAAAAATAGCAGAAGAGGAAGAATCTATTTTGTCATAAAGGGATTTTAATTTATCCCCCACTGATTTATATTCATCTTTGTGAAGCCAGGGTAAAGTGATAACCTGCAAAGTGCCGCTTTTAGTGAGAATTTGTAGAAACTCGGGTTTGCGGGAAACCCAAACATTATCTATTTCCAGGGCAGAGTAAATATCCAAAGTATTGGCTTTACCCGCAGCATTAGGGGTATCATGGTTTCCCACAACCAGAATCACAGGGATTCCGGCTTTGGCAATTCTTTTGATGCGCTCGCCAAAACCTCGTTGTTGAGTTGGATTTGGATCACGGGTTTTGTATGCATCTCCGGCAAAAACAACCGCGTCCACCTGTTCGGTAATTGCCTTTTCTACTATAAAATCAAATGTTTCTAAAAATTCCAAAAGTCTGGTAGAAAGCCCAGTTTTGGGGTCCAACCTGGAATAATTTTCCATGCCTATATGAATGTCAGCAAAATGTAGTAGTTTCATATATAATTTCTATGGAGGAATTTTACCATATGGAGAGAAAGGAAGGGAAACGAACTTGCTTTGATTTAGGGGTAATTGAAACAAGAATAAATAGTACCGCAGATGCTTTTGTGGGTAATACTTTTTGTATTTTCCTGATGGTTGGATACAGATTTTTTTCCTATGTTTCCAAATTGACATATGCAATGTCAGAATCTATAGAAAATGCTAAGCTTAGTAGAGAACTTAAAAGATTAGATATGAAAGATCCGAAAAATTTTGATGAGCTTAGAGGTGATATATCCAAAAATCACCCTCATATTGATTAGTCCCCAGAAGCTTATTTGGGGAAGTTTTCTCGGTAATTAAAACTTTTTTATATGGCTTTAGAGTTTTGAAATGAAAAGTTTGAGTGATGACTTTGGCCCCTTTTTTTAAAGTTTTTTTCAAAATAGGTTCTAATTTTCCAACCCCTTTAGGTAAAAGAAAGATAAACACAATATCAGCCGATGAAAAATTTTGTTTAAATATATCTCCATGGATAAAATGAGCATTTTTTAAACTACGTGCTTTCCAGCGGGACCATAAAACCCTAATCCAACTTTGTTCTATTCCTAAAGCCTTTGCTCCCATTTTTGCTGCCTCTAAAACTACCCTGCCGTCACCTGAACCCAGTTCCCAAAATGATTCCCCCTTTTTAATACCCGCAAGTTTTAATATTTTTCTGATTCTTTGAGTTTTTGTGGGAATAAAAGGTGCATCAGATCCGGCAAACCAGGATAGGGATATTAGGCAACCTAAAAGAATTCCCAAAGATATAATTAATGTGAGATCCATTTTAAAAGAAAAACCTTTAATGGCATTAAGCGGTCAATGATAGTGAATAACCAATAGATTGGCCAGTTTAAGACGTAATCATAAGTTCCAATATATTCTACCAGTTTCCCTCCATAGCCCTGTTTAAATTTATGGAATCCATATCGAAAATCCGCTCCCCACATGTCAAATTTTTTAAGACCCATTTTTTTACCCAACTTAATTGCCTCCCAACAAATTAGATTATTGGCCATCACTTCTGAATGAGATTTGGAAGATCCGCCATAAGGGTAATAGAGCGTGTTCTTAAAATTTAATAATATCCAGGCAGTTAAGGGCTCCCTTTTATAAGAGGCAATAAGTAAGCGGGCCATGTTAGCTTTTTTTAAAGTTTCCCAGACTTTTCTATGATAAATTTCATTATGCCCATGGTAACCTTGTCTTGTAGTGGTTTCAAAATATAGTTTCAGATAAATCTTAAAAGCCTCATCATCAGTTCTCTCCTCTACTTTTACTCCGTGTTTTTGAGCAACCTTAATGTTATATCTGGTTTTCGGATGCATGTTTTT
>CAYIDT010000014.1:0-11750 GCA_964362265.1 uncultured Gammaproteobacteria bacterium
CTTCAGGTACTACCGGTCCTGCCCAGTTAAAAAGTTCAGCCACACTTTCCAATGGAGAATTAACGCATCCATGACTCATTGGTTGACCGAAGTTATTGTGCCAGTAAGCTCCGTGTATGGCATATCCCTGATAGAAAAACATATTGTTGGGAACATTTGGGAGATTATAATAAGTCCCAAGTACTTTTGATCCGCCCTCCATTTTCTGATTTCTTGTTTTATACCAGATATTAAAAGTGCCTTTTGGAGTTGGAGCCCATTTACCTGAAGAAATGGAAAATTCCATAACTAATCTATTACTCTCCCAAGCCCTTAGTTTTTGTTCATCTAACGCTACCTCTATCCATTTTTCTTCTCCTGCTGCATTAGTTGTGCCTAAAATCCGAGTCTGCTGAGAATTAGCTAAAGATGTTTTTGGATAAGTAATTGTCTGATTGTTAAAAATTGCAACAGAGGCATTCTCATCAAAAGATCCATCAGAAAGGTTTTCTGGTTTGCAACAGGAAGTAGTTGGATCCCCGGAAATTCCCAGTTTATATACAATCTCTCGTTTAACTTCTTGGATTTGTAAAGCAGCTATTAATCCGACTATTAATATAGCCAAAATTAAGGGTAGACGGGACATGCTTTTATTTTACTAAATATGGTAGACTAATTTCCAGCCCTATGCATTGGTTTTTTAAAGTTTTGATTGTACTTGGTTTATTTGGATTCTTCATAGTATTTATTCTTTTTATTCGTCCCAAACTTTTACCTATAAAACAGATTATAAATAGTGAAAAATACGGAATAATCTTACAAAGCGAGCGCTGGGGAGGGGTAATAAGAGTTACTGGTGATATTTTGGTTGTTCCTGGAGCAAGAATTGACGTTGATCCTGGTACCCAAATCCTTATTGTAACATCGGGTGATAAATCCAACATGGATTTAATACCCCTGCATCTAAAATCCGGCGTTAATGCTGAGCCGGAGGATATATTTGGAGTAATGCATGGAGAGCCATTCTATGATGAGGGACAAAAAATTTCTTTACGTTTTTTTAAGTTCTATGCCAAAGGAACATCTCAGCAACCAGTTATTTTAGCAAGCGATACCGATACGAAAAGCCCGTATGATATAAATACTATCTGGATTAACTCCGGAATTTTATCAAACGTCAAACTCGCAAGCTTCAGAAGATTAGAAATAGGCCCAAATGTAATTATATCTGAATCTTCAATCTCTGATTCTGGCGAATGTGGAGTCTGTATTTTAAGGGGTAAACCTCAAGTATTAAATAGCATCTTTAATGGTACACTGCGAAATTATATCTGGGTTGAGCGGGCTTCCCCTTTAATTTCCGGAAATACATTTTTACCCACTAAGGGTAATGGAGTGGTTGTAAACCCCAAAAGATTTGGGTCTCCAAAAATCCTAAATAATAAGTTTCAGCTTCCAGGATACAGTGGCGTTTACTTTTTAGAAGGAGGAGAAAAAAAAGGTGGAGAGATTACTTCTAACTTTTTTGCAGCAGGAGATATTACAATTCCATGTGATTCAAAAGTAAGTGTTACACAAAATCACATTAAATCAAATTTAAGGTTTTTAAAATCCGGAAATTGTGTAGGTAGCATTACTATTGGCGAGAACTATTGGGAAGTAGATTCCCCAGAGAAAATAGTTAATGAGCGGGTTATAGAAAAAGAGCTGGATTTTACAGTCAATATAAAAGAGGTTTTGAAATCTCCACCTAAAAATGCAGGGGAAAAATGAAGGATTCTTGGTTAAAAACCTTAGTAGGAGTGGTGGTGGGTTTAAGCGTATTGGGCGGGATTTGGGGGTTTAGTCAGAAAGAGCAGGTGCTTGTATCACCTTTTTCAGGCAGCATTAAATCCTTAGGAGAAAATTTATGGTTTCCTAAGAATCATATATCAGATATTAGAGATCAGAATCCGGAAATTCGTAGAATTTCTGCAAAAGCAGCTTTTTTTGTGAACACAAATTCAGGACAAGTTCTTTATGAAAAAAATCCTCATGAGAAATTACCGGTTGCATCTTTGGTTAAAATAATGACCGTAGTCTTGGCAATGGAATATCACAGCTTGGAAGATAAACTTACTGTGTCTAAAAAGGCAGCAGATATGGAGCCCGATAAAATGTTTCTAATCCCCGAAGAAAAATTGACAGTAAAAGAACTTTTGTATGGCATATTTATGATTTCTGCCAATGATGCAGCCGAAGTTTTGGCCGAATCTTCAACCTTTAGCCATGAGGAATTCATTAGATTGATGAACGATAAGGCGCTGCTTTTAGGCATGGTAAATACAAAATTTGTCAACCCAACAGGTCTAGATGAAGATAATGGAAATTCCTACTCAAGCGCTTATGATTTGGCAATTTTGGCAAGATATGCTATAAAAAAATATCCAGAATTTGTTGAAATTTCCAAAACACCCTACCAATTTATTCCAGAAACAGGGGAGCATCAATCTTACGAAATGTATTCTGGGATAAATCTTTTAACTTCATATCCCGAGGTAGTTGGATTTAAAACAGGTTTTACCCCTGAGGCAGGATTAACTCTTATTACTTTGGCTCGAAAAAATGGACACGAAGTCATAGGAGTTTTGCTTGGTAGCGAAAATCGCCGTGATGAAGCAAGAAACTTGCTGGATTATAGTTTTAACAAGTTAGGATCATTGAAGTAACTATACTATATTTTGTATCTTGACAAGTTCTTAACTCAATATGTTATGTTCTTATTAGAGTGGCCTGTCCATACTGTGCAAGCATTCTGTCTAAAGTAGTTGATAAAAGGACAGTTTCTGGTCGAGGTGAAATTCGAAGAAGAAGACAATGTCTAAAATGTAGCAAGCGCTTTACAACATATGAGAAATTGGCAAACTTAGTTTTTTTAGTAGTTAAAAAAGACGGCAGAAGAGAAATCTACGATCGGGAGAAGTTGCGCTCAGGTTTAAATAAAGCTTTGGAAAAAAGACCAGGGGTTGACAAGGTAGATTTGGTAGTTGATAAAATAGAGGGAAGAATAAGAGTAAGAGGGGTAAAAGAGATTTCATCTACAATATTAGGTAAGTGGATTCTTTCAGAATTAAAAAAAATGGATGGAGTGGCATATCTTCGTTTTGCCAGTGTGTATCATCAATTTGAAAATCCAAAGGATTTTACAGAGGAAGTAAGGCATTTGACATGAAAAAACAAATACTTCAAGTTATTTCTATACCTCGAGTTAATGGAAGAGCTAAAACCAATGGTAAATCTAAAATAAATGGTCTGCCTGCTGGCCCGCTTCGCCGGAGCTTCAGCGAGGCGAGCAGGCAGGGTTTGGGGATAAATTCCCGTACGTTTGAAACCCGTTTTGAGCCCCGTTATAAAAAGATGCCTGATCTGCCGGAGGGTTTAGAAACCCCAAGTTTTTCTGAAAGCGCCAATAAAATTCTTAAAGAGAGGTATTTGTTAAAAGGCGGAGATCTGGAAGCAGTGGAGACAGTTGCAGAGAGGTTTTGGCATATTGCTTATGACATTGCTTCTGGAGATTTTGATTTTAGTTCTTCAGAGAAAAATGTTTATAGTTTGGCTAAAGAATTTTATTCAATGATGGTAAACCAGCAATTTCTTCCCAACTCCCCTACCATTATGAATGCGGGTAAACAAAATCAGCTTCAATATTCTGCCTGCTTTGTTTTGCCGGTTGGTGATTCTATCCCGGAAATTTTTGATACTATGAAATATGCTGCACTAATTCATCAAACAGGGGGAGGAACCGGTTTTGCTTTTTCAAGATTAAGATCAAATGGGTCAGTGGTTAAAAGATCCGGTGGTGTAGCTTCGGGCCCTGTCTCATTTTTACGTGTTTATGATGCGGCGACTCAAGCAATAAAACAAGGAGGTACAAGACGCGGGGCCAATATGGGGATTCTCCGAATTGATCATCCTGATATTTTGGAATTTATCAGATGTAAAGCCGAGCTGGATGAACAAAACAAGCCTGTTTATGATGGAATAGCGCCTCTTCTGCCAGATGACAGAGCTCGAGACTTATTAAAAAAACTGCTTTTAGATGGGCAAATTTCGAATTTTAATATTTCTGCTGCAATTACTAAAGAGTTTATGGATGCGTATTATAGTGATACTAATTTTCATTTAATTGATCCTCGTACTGAAGAAATAATAGGCGAGCTTTCCGCAAAAGGTGTATTTGAGGAGATAGTTGATAGAGCTTGGGCAACAGGGGATCCAGGTTGTATTTTTATTGATAGAATTAATAATTCTCCGGCAAATCCGGTGCCGGATTTGGAAACAATCGAATCGACTAATCCTTGTGGTGAACAGCCGTTGGCCCCTTGGGATGCTTGTAACTTAGGTTCTATAAATCTGGGAAAATTCGTACTTCCAAATGGATCAGGTGTCGACTGGAAAGCCTTAAAAGACGTAACCTACAAAGCAGTGCACTTCTTGGATAACGTTGTTCAGACAAATCCTTTTATAGTTGAGCAAATATACAATGAAGTTCACAAAAATCGGCGGATCGGACTGGGAGTAATGGGTTGGGCAGATATGCTTTTTAGGTTAGGTATTCCTTATGACAGTGATGAGGCAATTGAACTGGCTGAAAAAGTAATGCAATTTATAAACGATGAAGGTCATAAAGCTTCAGAGGAGCTGGTAGAAACCCGTGGGCCTTTTCCGAACTGGAAGTATTCAATTTATAATCCTACAACGGAGAGGCAAGCATCTTTTGCAAAAAGGCCTAATTGTTATGCTTACAGTTCAGGTAAACCAATTAGGAATTCAACCATAACAACTATCGCTCCAACAGGAACTATATCTATAATTGGTGATTGTTCCTCCGGCATTGAGCCTGTTTTTGCTCTGGCTTACATCCACCGGGCCAAAGGAGATGGGGGAAAAACAGGTAATGAGATGAGGTATCTAACTATTGCCAATCAAACTTTTGAGGCTATTGCAAAAGAAAAGGGTTTTTGGTCAGAGGATTTGGCTGGGAAAGTTATGGATCGGGGTTCAATTACAGGGATTGACGATGTTTTGCCTCAGTGGCAAAAAGTTTTTATAACAGCCGGAGAAATTAGCCCTGAGTGGCATGTTAAAATGCAAGCAGCTTTTCAAAAGTTTACGGATAATGCAGTATCTAAAACAATTAATTTGCCAAATTCAGCCACCAGAGATGATGTTAAAGCTGCTTATTTAATGGCTTGGGAAACAGGCTGCAATGGAATTACTGTTTATCGTGATGGCAGTAAAACTACTCAAGTTTTAAATGTCTCATCAACTTTAAAACCTGATGCGCATTCTTATGAACAAACCACTCAAGCTGCGGCCGATCGACCAATAATTTTGCGCGGAAGAACTTATAAAATGAATACACCGGTTGGTAAGGCTTATATTACAGTTAATCGGGATGAAAAAAATCAACCGTTTGAGGTGTTTGTTTCAATTGGTAAAGCAGGTATGCATACTCTGGCCGATGCAGAGGCTATTGGTAGGTTGGTTTCACTGTCTCTTAGAATTTCCAGTCCAAATTCAAAAGAGGTTGCTGAAGAAATTATTGAACATCTTGGAGGAATTGGTGGAGCTTCACAAGTAGGATTTGGAAAGACAAGAATTATGAGTTTGGCAGATGCTGTGTCAAAAGCGCTTAGTGAAGATTTAGCATTGAATGAAAATAGTGGGATTTCTGAGAGTGCTGAACCAGTACCGCTAAACCTGTTAGAAGTTGAAAACGGGAAATTGGGTAATGTCTCACGTCCTACACTTCAAGCTGATCTTTGTCCGGAGTGTGGAAATGCCTCGTTTGTCTTCGAAGAAGGCTGCAAAAAATGCCACTCCTGCGGGTATTCCATGTGTTAAATCGAACGTCCACCCCCGGGGTGTCAAGCTGAATTTTCATCAATCAGCTGATGTTTTATAATTTCCAGCCTTTGAGCGTAATCAGCATGATCCAGAATGAATTTCTCGTAATCTTGAGGAGATTTAAACAGGCTTAGCACTACTTCTTTGTTACATAGCCCGTTGTTTGTTTTACCAATGTAATCACCATATGACGACCATTCATAAAAATTTAAATCCTTTACTAAAAATGAAACAAAAGGATTCAGATGGATGTAACGGGAAACATGTGTGAGCTGTTCCTCACTTTCTATTAATACGGCCTTAAATTCTCCCTGTAGCAGGGGTCCCACCCGGGTATGTTTGGTATTGTAATATTTGGTATAACTATTGGAAAGTTTGCTTAAAAATTCACTAATGCCTCTATCTTTGAGCTGTTTTATTAACAGGTGAAAATGATTGGGCATTAAGCAATAAGCGATTATTTCTACTATTTTTTCAGCCAATTCCGGTTTAAAAGATTTATTGACAAAAAATTTGGAAAACCTTGGTTTAGGTCCTGCAAGTTGGTAATACTGAAGAGTTTTTAGAAATCTGTCATGGTCTCGGCGATTTTCAAAAATGGTTCTTTTTTCTACCCCACGGTTATAAATGTGGTAAAAGTGATCGTTTACAAAGGGGATTATTCTATAAGGCATTTGAACCTAGCATAAACTAAAAATCCGCAGGTGTCAATACAAATCCACCCCGGGGGTGTCCATAAGCTTTGGGTGGTATTCTGGTAAAATTGGTTCATGAATGCTGATGAGTTTCAAGAAAAAGGTTTAGTTATAATTTATACCGGAGAAGGGAAGGGGAAAACTACAGCTGCTTTGGGGTTGGTTCTAAGAGCTGTGGGTTATAAGAAAAAGTGTCTTATTATTCAATTTGGGAAAATCTGGTTTACAGGGGAACTGAGTGGTACTCGGAAGCTCGCTCCATATGCCAAAATTATTCAAGGAGGAAAAGGATTTGTTAAGATATTAGGGGATAGATTGCCCTTTTCTGAACATAAAAAAGAAGCCGTAAAAACTTATAATATTTTATATAAGGAAATGGTTTCTGATAAATGGGATATAATAGTTGCAGACGAGATCATTGGACTTTTAAAGTTAAAATTGCTATCGTTAGATAAAGTAGTAAAGTTAATCAAGGATAAACCAAAGAGGTTGGATCTTGTTTTAACAGGTCATAATTTACCGAAATCTTTGGTAAAATTAGCTGATTTGGTTACGGAGATGAAAGGAATAAAGCATCCATATCAGAAGGGAATTCTTGCTAAAAAGGGGGTTGACTTTTAGCACTCAATATGTTAAACTGCTAACTATTAAATGATAAACCAATCTATCAGATTAAATCCCGTAATTCCAGTAGGCCCGCTGCGTGATACTGTTATTTTCCCAGGCAATATAGTACCAATTATCTCCGGACGGTCAAAATCCAAAGCTGCTGTGGATACTGCCTGGAATACTGATAAGCTAATTCTTTTTGTCACTCAAAAAAATGCCAAAATTGAAGATCCTTCTGAAAAAGATCTCTACTTAGTTGGTACAGTTTGTAATATTAGAAGAGTAGTCAAAAATCCTGATGGAGAATATACTCTTAATGCAGAGGGTATAGCTAGAGTTTATATTAAGAAATTTATTCAAATTGACCCCTTTATTGAAGCTGAAATAGAAGAAATACCAGAGCTTTTTGAGCGATCTGAACAAATTGAGGCCCTAATGCGAACTCTTAAAGATCAGCTTAAGCGGTTTATAGAGCTTGCGGGCACAAATTTATTTGACCCAACTGGTTTTGCCTCTTGGCACCTGTTTAACTTTTCAGACGACCCAAACCAATTGGTTGATTCTGTTTGTCAAACAATAGATTTTAAAACAATTGATAAGCAGCAAATTTTAGAAATGACTTCAGCTACTGAAAGGTTGCAGCGGGTTTCAGAGCTTTTGGCAAAAGAGATAAGGATCATGGAAATTTCTCAAAAAATCTCATCTCAAACTCAAGAACGAGTTTCCAGAATGACTAAAGAGACAATTTTACGGGAACAAATGAGGAGTATTGAAGAAGAGCTGGGTGAATCTTCTGAAAATCAGGAAATTAGAGAATTTGATCTAAAAATTAAAAAATCGGGTATGCCAAAAGAAGTTGTAGAGAGGGCAAGAAAAGAATTATCCAGGCTTGCCAAGATGTCAACTTATAACCCGGAGGCAGGCTATATTAGAAATTATCTTGAATGGTTAACAGATCTTCCTTGGAAACTAACTTCTCGTAAAGCAATTGATTTGAAAAAGGCGGAGAGTATTTTAGATGAGGATCACTTTGGTTTGAAAAAAGTAAAGGAGCGAATTATTGAATATTTGGCAGTGCATAAGCTTTCAGGGAAGATGCGCGGACCAATCCTTTGTTTTGTAGGGCCTCCGGGAACCGGAAAGACTTCGATTGGTAAATCAATAGCAAGAGCATTGGGTAGGAAGTTTGTTAAAGTTTCCCTAGGAGGAATAAGAGATGAAGCTGAAATAAGAGGGCATAGAAGAACTTATGTTGGTTCAATGCCTGGAAGAATAATTCAAGGAATCAAACAAACAGGTGTGACCAATCCTGTATTTATGCTTGATGAAATAGATAAAGTTGGGGTTGATTTTAGAGGCGATCCTTCTGCGGCTTTGCTTGAAGCGCTAGATCCGGAACAAAATAACTCTTTTTCGGATCACTACTTGGAAGTACCTTTTGATTTATCAAACGTAATGTTTATTACCACTGCCAATATTTTAGATACTATTCCTCCTGCTCTTCGTGATAGGTTGGAAGTGATCAGATATCCAGGTTATACAGAAGATGAAAAGTATCATATTGCCAGTAAATTCTTAATACCCAAACAAGTGGAAGCACATGGTTTGCAAAAAGTGAAAATTGAATTTGAGGAAAAAGCTACTCGCTCAGTTATTCAACAATATACCAGGGAAGCAGGAGTCAGGAATGTGGAAAGAGAAATTTCTACAATCTTGCGAAAGGTAGCCCGCAAAATTGCCGAGGGTGAGGGTAAAGATGAAAGTCAAATTAAAATCACTATGAAAGATTTGCAAAGCTATTTAGGTCCGCAAAAGTTTTTGCCTCAACTTGCGGAGATTGAAGATACTGTAGGTATGGTTACAGGTTTGGCTTGGAATGAGGCAGGTGGGGACATTTTATTTATTGAAGTAACTTTAATGCCAGGAAAAGGTGTCCTGCAACTAACAGGACAACTTGGAGATATCATGAAAGAGTCAGGCCAGGCTGCAACAAGCTATGTCCGTTCTCACTGGCAAAGCTTAGGTTTACCAGAGCGATTTTTCCATAGGTTTGATGTTCATGTGCATGTGCCAGAGGGTGCTACTCCAAAAGATGGGCCATCTGCCGGAATAGCATTGACTTCGGCAATTATATCTGCTTTCACAGGAATTCCAGTTAAAAAAGATGTAGCAATGACTGGAGAGGTAACTCTTCGTGGCCGGGTTTTAGAAATTGGAGGTCTGAAAGAAAAAGTTTTAGCAGCACACCGCGCCGGAGTAAAAACTATAATTGCACCTGCAGATAATAAAAAAGATTTGGAAGATCTACCGGATTATGTTCTAAAAGATTTAAAATTTGTTTGGGTTAAACATATGGATGAAGTTTTAAATGTGGCTTTGATAAGGACCCCTATGCCTCGAGTTCAAAAATCAATTCCTGTTACTTCACACCCGGCATTTGCCTAGTCACATGTCATAAAGTTAATGCTTGACCCTTCAATAAGTTCAAGGTAAACTATTGATATTCTGCCTCAGAAATTTCATGGATTTAATTGCAAATAATATAGGTATAATTATCTGGGTTGCGGTTGCAGTTTCTTTGGGCTATGGATTTTGGCTGATTAGTGATATTATGCGACGTCCAGCAGGGGATGAAAAAATGCAGGAGATTGCAAAAGCGATTCAAGAAGGAGCTTCTGCTTATCTTAAAAGGCAATACTCCGTTGTAGCTCTAGTAGCCTTAGTTTTGGCCGGGATTATTTATTATGCCCTTGGTGCAAATAGTGCCCTTGGATTTTTAATTGGAGCATTTTTATCGGCACTGGCCGGGTTTATTGGGATGTCAGTTGCAGTTAGAGCAAATGTTAGGGTAGCAGAAGCTGCTAAAAAAGGTTTATCTTCTGCTTTTTCTCTAGCTTTTAAGGGTGGGGCAGTAACAGGATTTTTGGTTGCTGGATTGGGTTTATCGGCAGTTTATGGATTTTATGAGTATTCGGGTGGTGATTTAAAAGCTTTGGTAGGTTTGGGTTTTGGCGGTTCATTAATTTCAGTTTTCGCAAGGCTCGGTGGAGGGATTTTTACCAAAGGAGCAGATATTGGTGCGGATTTGGTTGGTAAACTTGAGGTGGGAATTCCCGAGGATGACCCAAGGAACCCGGCTGTGATTGCAGATAATGTTGGAGATAATGTTGGGGATTGCGCCGGCATGGCAGCTGATGTTTTTGAAACCTATGTAATAACGGGGGTTGCAGCGATGATTTTAGGCCAACTTCTTTTTCCCTCATTTACCGGATCACTAGTTTTCCCATTAGGGCTTTTTGCCGTAGCTTTAATTGCCTCAATTTTGGGAAGCTTTTTTGTAAGGTTAACGGGTAAAAATATTATGGGAGCTTTATATAAAGGTCTTATCGCAACTGTAGTTTTGATTGCAATTTTGTTTTACCCAATTACTTTAAGTTTGATGGGAGCAAATGCGGTTTACCCGGTTATTAATCTTTATCTTGCAAGTTTAATTGGAGTTTTGACAACTGCAGGTATGGTTTTAATTACGGAATATTATACTGGCACAAAATATAAACCAGTTCAAAATTTAGCAGCCGCCTCGGTAACTGGCCATGCCACAAATATTATTGCCGGCTTGGCCTTATCCCTGCGCTCAACCTTTTGGCCAGTAATTTTAATTTCTTTGGCAGTACTTTTAAGTTTTACCTTTGCCGGTCTTTATGGAATAGCTCTAGGGGCAGTTGCCATGCTTTCGCTATCTGCAATAGTTGTGGCAATTGATGCTTTTGGACCAATTACTGATAATGCTGGAGGAATTGCCGAGATGGCAGGTTTATCAGCTAAAGTTCGGGCTGTCACAGATCCATTAGATGCTGTTGGAAACACCACTAAGGCTGTGACCAAAGGTTATGCAATAGCTTCGGCAGGGCTAGCTTCTTTGGTTCTTTTTTCAGCCTATTCGCAAGAGTTTGCCTCGATTGGTCAAAATCTGATCTTTTCTCTTTCTGATCCAAGAGTTTTAATTGGTCTTTTTATCGGAGGATCCCTCCCTTATATTTTTGCTTCATTTGCAATGGAAGCTGTGGGAAAAGCCGGAGGAGCTGTAGTTGAGGAGGTAAGGCGTCAGTTCAAAACTATCAAGGGAATTATGGAAGGTTCGGCTAAACCTGATTATGGGGCATGTGTGGCAATAGTTACTACTAGAGCTCAAAAAGAAATGCTTATCCCTGCTTTAATTCCAGTGGTGAGCCCGGTTTTGGTTGGAGTTTTACTTGGGCCTGTTGCTTTAGGCGGGATGCTTGTAGGAAGTATTGTAACCGGTCTTTTTGTGGCAATTTCTATGACTACTGGTGGAGCTTCCTGGGATAATGCAAAAAAATATATTGAGTCTGGAAAATTTGGAGGAAAAGGTGGGGAAGCTCATAAAGCTGCAGTTACAGGAGATACTGTTGGTGATCCATACAAAGATACAGCTGGTCCAGCTATTAACCCGATGATAAAAGTAGCCAATATTGTAGCGTTACTTTTAGTTCCATTTTTAAGATAAACTTCCTTGGGGGGAGCCTCCGGAGAGGGGAGAGGAATTTGGATTAGGAT
>CAYIDT010000015.1:0-2887 GCA_964362265.1 uncultured Gammaproteobacteria bacterium
CGATTAGTTTTGGAGAAAAAGAGTACTCAAGAACAAACTATTTACTCAAGATTGCACCAATCCATTGAGACAGCAGTCAAATTTGGCGAGGGTTCCGTAATAATTTCCAATGTTCTGGATGCATCATTAGAATTCCCACCCAATCCTAAAAAAATGGAAGACCATTTATATTCGGAGAGATTTGCCTGTCCTGTTGATAATATTTCTTTACCTGAAATAGAGCCAAGAACTTTTTCTTTTAATTCTCCTCATGGAGCCTGCCCAAAATGTACTGGTTTGGGAACTCTTTTAAGAATTGACCCTGAAATGGTTTTAAATCCGATATTATCAATTCTGGAGGGGGGGATACTCCCCTGGTCGAAACTGGCTACCCATGAAACCTGGTTTACCAGGTTAATTGAAGCAGTTGGAAAAGAATATGGATTTACATTAAATACCCGCCTGGGAGAGCTTTCCGAAAAAGCGAAAAAGATTTTGTTAAATGGGGCAGATGTAGAGGTTTTTAGGGTCGAGGGCCAAAATCGGTTTGGCAGATCGACTCATTTTGATTCCAGTTTTGAAGGGATAATTCCATACCTCGAAAGAAGATATAAAGAAACGCAGTCGGATTTTGTAAAGGGAGAAATTGAAAAGTATATGCTCACAGAAATTTGTTCGCAGTGTCACGGAGCCCGGTTAAAGCCGGAGGCCTTGGGTATTACTATCGACAATCTAAATATAGCAGAGCTGACCACTCAATCTATTACAGGAGCTTTAGAATGGTTTCAGGACTTAAAAGTTCTATCTGACCGAGAATCTCAAATAGCCAAATCTATTCTCAAAGAAATTATTTCGAGATTAAAGTTTTTAGTTGATGTTGGGCTGGATTATTTAACCCTGGACCGTCCTTCAATGACCCTAGCAGGGGGTGAGGGTCAAAGGATCAGGCTGGCTTCCCAAATCGGATCTGGCCTATCCGGGGTTTTGTATGTTTTGGATGAACCATCAATCGGACTCCATCAAAGGGATAACTCAAGGCTTATTGAAACCCTAAAACGGCTAAGAGATTTAGGCAATACCGTCATTGTTAACGAACATGACGGCGAAACCATGGAAAATGCCGACCTTCTAATAGAAATTGGTCCCGGGGCAGGAGAGCATGGAGGAAAAATCGTGGCCCAGGGAACGCCGGATCAGATAAAGAGAAATCCGGACTCCCTCACAGGTCAATACCTTTCAGGTAAAAAAACCGTCAAAGTCAATGGACAGTTAAAAAGGCCACATATTGATGTTGGGAAATTAAAACTTCTGGGTGCATCCGAGCATAACTTGAAAAGCATCAACGTTAGCTTCCTCTTGGGGCAATTTATAGCCATAACCGGTGTTTCAGGATCCGGTAAGTCAACCCTTATCCATGATATTTTATATAAGGCTCTGGCCCAAAGAATTTATAAATCCAAGGAGCGTCCAGGAGCTTACAAAGATTTGGAGGGTACGGAGAATATAGATAAAGTGGTTTTGGTTGACCAAAGTCCAATTGGCCGCACTCCCCGCAGCAATCCTGCCACATACACGGGAGCTTTTACATTCATAAGAGACCTTTTTTCTCAAAGCCCAGAGGCCAAGATTAGAGGGTACAAACCGGGTAGATTCAGTTTTAATGTTAAAGGTGGGAGATGTGAGGTTTGTGAGGGAGAGGGGCAGATTAAAATAGAAATGCAGTTTTTGGCGGATGTTTATGTGACTTGTGAGGCTTGCTCCGGAAAAAGGTATAACCGTGAAGCTCTGGATATTCATTTTAAGGATAAAAATATTTCCGATGTCTTGGAAATGACAGTGGAGGAGGCGTTGAAGTTTTTTGAAAATATTCCAAATATCAAAAATAAACTTCAGGTCTTAAATGATGTAGGCTTGGGTTATATCAGGCTTGGCCAACCTGCCCCAACGCTTTCCGGAGGTGAGGCACAAAGAATAAAACTTTCAAGCGAGCTTTCAAAGCGGCCCACAGGACACACACTTTATATTCTCGACGAGCCAACAACAGGACTTCATTTTGCAGATATTGAAAGGCTTCTGACAATTCTTCGTAAACTAGTAAACTTCGGAAATACAGTGATTATCATAGAACACAATCTGGATGTTATTAAAAATACGGACTGGATAATAGACCTTGGTCCGGAAGGAGGAGATCTGGGGGGTAAAATTATTGCCGAGGGCACCCCTGCCCAAATAGCCAAAATCAAATCCTCCTACACCGGCCACTATCTGGCCAGGATTTTGTAATTATTTCTGTCAAGATCTTAAATACTCTATTACCAGTAGAGCGTTTTCATCGAGGGGTTTAGTAGTGTCTATTTTAATATGATCATATTCCTCAAGTTCCGGAGCTAAAAATGGTTCTTCCTCTATGAATATTCTCCAAGCCTTCTCAGACTCTATTTTAGCAACATCTCTGGGTGAACCCCTCTCTATTATCCTTCTTCTAATGGTTTCTTCGTCTGCGTGGCAGGCAATTAGTTTCCTTTTGTGGGGAATTTCTTGAAAGAAGGGTGTGACAATTGCACCGATATAACCCAGGTGGATTTCTTTAGCGTAATTACCGTCTAATAAAGGATGATTACCTACCTCAAGAACATCTCTAGCCAATTCTAGCATGGCATGGTATGATTGAAATCTCACGCTATGGCGGTAATGCTCATGATCTCTAGGAATGATTGGACCTGAGAATTTATAAACCAGAACCCCAGTATCCTCCTCACTATGAGTTGTTAAAAATGCCTCATTTATTGTGTCCTTGTCTATAGGAGCAATATCATAAATGTTTCTTGCAAGTTCCCTTGACAGAGTAGTTTTTCCACTTGCTGAAACTCCCGCAACTAAAATCAATGTAGGGACGTCAAGTTCGATT
>CAYIDT010000015.1:2987-4508 GCA_964362265.1 uncultured Gammaproteobacteria bacterium
TGGGGAATTTGGTAGCTCCTGTGACTTGTAGAATGTGGTAAAATATGGGTATGAAAAAGATAAAGCCCCAGGAAACTACAGAACAGAAAACTCTTAATAGGAATTGGGAGAGATATAGAGGGAATATAGTAATGGTGATAGGGGATGAGATTTTTGCCACCAAAAGAGCCAAAAATGTCCATAAAATAATTCAAGACATAGAAAAGAAATACCATCGCCGTCCTTTAATAACAGTTATTCCGAAAGCGGATACACTCATTCTTTTTGTATAAAATGTCTATTATATTCCCTTTTCGAAAAGATACCTCTCCAATTTTCGGAATAATTCACAGACCAGTAGCTGAAGTTTATTTTAAGCACAAAAAACAAAATTTATGGCAATCTGTAACAATGGTAGTAGACAGCGGTGCTGATTACACACTTTTACCACATTTTCTGGCATTGGAATTAGGTATAAACCTAAATAAAGATTGCAAAAAAATAAATACTCAGGGGGTTGGGGGTAAAAGTGAGGTTTATCTTTTGAAATCTAAAACTAAAGTAAGATTGGGAGAATATGAACGTAATATTTCTGTTGGTTTTTTGTCAAGCGATTTTATACCCCCCCTCATGGGAAGACAGGATTTTTTTGAGACTTTTAGGGTAATTTTTGAAAATCTGCAAGTAATTTTTGAGTAACCAATGAGAAAAATTGTAATTTCTGCTTTATTTCTATCTGTTTCTATTTTATTTCCAGGGAATGTTCTGGCTGCGGATGATCCTTCGGCAAGCTCAGGACAGGAGTTTACCACCTCTTATGATGTTATGGTAGGTTTACACCTTTCAGGTGTAATCGTAATCAATGGCTCCATGTTTTAAGATTTCAAGCGTCCTACCATAATCAGCCTGATCCAAAACAAATCTTTTGTAAGCATCTAGGGAAGGAAAATTACTCATTATTGATTCCTTAGCACAAATACTATTATTTTTACTGAGATATTCATTGTACGAAGACCAAAGCCAGCTGTCAGGATTACCTACAAGGTTTGATACTACCGGGTTTAGATGAATATATCTGGAAGTGTGGATGAACTGCTCATCAGATTCCATAATAACTGCCTGAAATACACCCTGGAACAGGGCTCCAACTCTTTTATATTTTGTATTAAAATATTTGGTGTAACTATTACTGAGCTGACTAATAAATTTAGAGATGCCATTGTCTTTAAGTTGTTTGATTAGGAAGTGAAAGTGGTTAGGCATCAGGCAGTAGCAGATAATTTCAACTAATTTTTTATCCACTTCCGGCTTAAAACTTTGGAAACCATCTTGATTTAATAAAGAGAGCCTCAGTTTGGGCCCCGCGTACTGATAATAATACATAGTTTTTATAAATCTTTGATAGTTTTGCGGCCTTATAAAAATATCTCTTTTCTCAGAGCCCCGGTTGTAAATATGATAAAAATATCCATTCTCAAAGACAATTTTCCTTCCGGGCATATTAAATTATTTTACGTTTACACCTCTCAGGTGTCAAGCTAG
>CAYIDT010000015.1:4608-7671 GCA_964362265.1 uncultured Gammaproteobacteria bacterium
GATTTTGTAATCTGGATTATTTTTGTTTTTGTAGAAAACCTGTAGTATAATATTGTTTACTATGGGAGAATTATTATTGGTAGATAAATTAGAGAATCCGGAAGGGATAGTAGCTGATCTTAGGAATCATGGTGCTATATCCTTACCTCTTTTAAAAGAAGAAGCTAGGTTAAGACTTATTGAGGAAGCTAATAGTTGTTTTTTCAGGGTTGTGGATAGGGAAGCAGGAGGGGTTATCCAGGAAGCAGAAGCATGCCAAGTTTTCTCAAATGGGAGTTTATGTATTGCGCTAAAAAATGAATTACAGGATCTTTTGTACAGAAGTTTAACAGAATACAACCCATATCCATTTAGAACAACCCTTAATTTTGATACCCTTTACCTTTTAAGGTACAAGGCAGGGTCTATAGGAATAACTCCTCATTTTGATTCTCCAGAATATGTAAATCTTATGGCAGGATTCATTTTAAGAGGTAGTGGTCGTTTTTATATTTGTGATGATTTGGGGAAAACAAATTCCAGGGAGCTTAATACTACTCCAGGAAACATAATTTTAATGGTAGCACCAGGATTTATTCCAAATAGCAGCAGGCAATACCATTATCTTGATAGGGTTACAAAAGATAGGGATAGCCTTTGGATTAGACAATACAAGTGGGGTGGAGCTTACCCCAGATTAACGGCTTAAATATTTGCTACAATGGATTTATGGCAATTGCCCAAAAAATAATATTTGCGATTTTGCTTTTATCTTTAATACTTACTACCAAGTACTTACTACCAACTACAGTACACGCTGCCGAGGAAAAAGATTTTTCTACATCATACGATGTAATTTATGATGTTGGAGCAGACGGAATAACTGCTGTTACCGAAAAAATAATTTTACGAAATCTTACAAGCCAATATTATGCCACTCAATTTTCCTTAAATATCGGCTCAACTCAAATCTCTGATATTTCAGCTTCAGATCCCGGAGGCTCAATGGAAGTTAAGCAAGATCTGAAGGGCACCTCCACTAAACTTACTGTCAAATTTAATCAGCAAATTGCCGGAAAAGATAAGACTTTAGCTTGGACCTTAAAATTTAAATCAAAGGATTTTGCCCAGCATTTAGGGAAAATTTGGGAAGTTACTCTTCCAAAAATCGTTCCTGACCTAAATCTGGAAGGGTACAATTTAGTGCTTAATGTTCCATCAAACTTTGGTGAGCCTGGATCAATTACTCCTAATCCTAAAAAAACAGAAAGTACCTCTGGAAAAACAATTTTAACTTTTACTAAAGATGCTCTTTTACAGTCTGGAGTTTTGGCAATTTTTGGAGAGACTCAAGTCTTTGATTTTAACTTAAACTATCATCTTAAAAATCCTGGATTAATACCCACTCTAACAAGCATCGCCCTTCCTCCGGATACAGAGTATCAGGATGTTTCTTTTAGTGCCATCTATCCTAAACCTCTGAATATTACGCTTGACTCAGATGGAAACTATCTAGCATGGTATAGGCTAAAACGAGCTCAAACGCTAGACGCTGTAGTAACTGGCGCTGCCAAACTTTATTTAAACTCTCGGGTAAAAAATCCAAACCTTGATCCCGCTTTGCGTCAAAAATATTTAGCAAGTAGTAAATTTTGGGAAAGTAATCATCCAGCCATTAAAAGTAAACTAGTTGAAATTTTAGGTACAAATCCACCAACCATAAATTTTGAAAAAGCCAGATTAATTCATAGATTTGTTGCAAATACTTTAAAATACAATCCTTCCAGACTTTCGGACTCTATGACAAAGCGCTTAGGAGCCGTCACTGCTTTAAATAATCCAACTGAGGCAGTCTGTATGGAATATACTGATTTATTCATTGCACTTGCCCGTGCTGGCGGCATTCCTGCAAGAGAGATTAATGGATTTGCCTTTTCCTCAAATTCAAATCTAAGACCACTCTCTTTACAAAAAGATGTACTCCATTCCTGGCCTGAAATTTTTGATGAGGAAAAGGGGTGGGTAATGATTGATCCAACTTGGGAAGGAACAACAGGAGGAGTTGATTATTTTTCCAAAATTGATTTAAATCATTTTGCTTTTGTTAGAAAAGGTATTTCGTCTGAACAACCCCTTCCTGCTGGATCATACAAAGTTTCAGATAGCTCAAAAGATGTGGATGTCCATTTTTCAGATAAAGAATTTAATGCCAAACCCACCCTTAATATCGCAGTTGAGACACCTCAACCGGCCGTTGCAGGATTTCCCAATAAAATTAAAGTACGGGTAGAAAATCAGGGAAATCTTCTGGCGCAATCGAGCTTTATTTCCTTAATTGCAGCCAATCTAATAGTTTTAGATAGTGTTTTGAGAACCGGTCCAATTCCCGCATTTGGCAGTAGTACGTTTGAATTTAATATTCGATCCAAATCTTTACTGGATGAGTTTGATGATGTAGTGGAGGTAACAGTTGGTAATCAGAAAATTCAAAAGCCTCTGAACGTAAAACCATTCATTGTTTTTAGAAATTTTCCATTTGTTTTATTTGGCCTAATTGGTATAGTTGCATTAATTTACTTTGGTATCTTAGGTGGTTTTATTTATAAAAGAAGAATTTTAAAAAGAAAAAAGTTATAATTTGCGAGGATATGATTCCTACATTCATCGACAAATCCCAAATTCCCCATAAGCCTGGGGTTTATTTATTTAAGGATAAAAACGGAAAGGTTATTTATGTGGGTAAGGCCATTGATTTATATCACAGAGTTGCCTCTTACTTTTCAAACGGTCATCCTTCATGGGCTGAACACATAAAATCAGCTGAAACAATCATTGTTGAATCCGAGCTTGAGGCCTTGATATTAGAAGCAAATTTGATCAAAAAGTATCTGCCAAAGTTTAATGTAAGGCTAGTTGATGATAAAGATTATCTTTATATAAAAATTACCAAAGAGGACTGGCCAAAAGTTATAACTGCCAGGAAGCATGAACTGAAAGAAGCTTTAAAGTATTTTGGTCCTTTTCCGTCTTCAAGAACAGTTCGGGACACGCTCAAATCCTTAAGAAAAGTTTTCCCATGGTGTT
>CAYIDT010000015.1:7771-11479 GCA_964362265.1 uncultured Gammaproteobacteria bacterium
GCTTGTTTTTACTATCATTTAGGACTATGTCCGGGTGCTTGTGTTGGTGAAATTTCCAAAGAAGAATACAGGAAAAATATTTTCAGATTGTCAAAGCTTTTAGATGGAAAAAAGAAGCAGCTTGTTTTTGATTTGGTCAAAGATATGGAGAATGCAGCACAAGATCAAAAGTTTGAGGAGGCCGGGAGATTAAAAAAGATGGTGGATGGAATTTCTTATCTGACTCAACCTAACAGAGTAAAGTCTTACCTTGAAAATCCAAACTTTCTAGGAGATCTTAGAAAGGATGCTTTAAATGAACTAAAAAAAGTACTCCATCTGGAAACTATACCAAACAGGATAGAGGGCTATGATATTTCCAATATCCAGGGTAAAGAGGCAGTAGGTTCAATGGTTGTATTAACTAATGGTGAAATTGATAAATCCCAGTATAGAAAATTTAAAATTAAGTTAACTGGGCAGCCAAATGATGTAGGGATGATGAGGGAAATTGTCGGGCGTCGCCTAAATCATCCTGATTGGCCAACTCCAGATCTAATCATTATTGATGGGGGAAGAGGACAGGTGCGCGCAGCGCAATTTTCAATTCCAGCCTTTGGTTTAGCTAAGAGGATGGAATGGATATATCCTCCTGATGGGGCAATCATCAAGCTATCCCGCAGAAGTCCGGCCCTTCATCTTCTCCAAAAACTTCGAGACGAAGCTCACCGATTTGCCATAACCTATCATCGAAAATTGCACCAAAGAGTAACTTATGGTAAGCTCAATTCGTGAAGACAATCTTGCGTTATTTCCTAATAAACATGGTTGCTTTAGTGGTAACTGCTGAACTCATACCTGGTCTAACTTATACAGGTGGTTTTAGAACTTTGGCAACTGCAGCTTTGATTTTTATGTTAATTAATTTTTTGTTAATACCCTTAATAAAAATTCTTTTACTGCCATTAAATCTATTGACTTTAGGTATGTTCGCTTGGGTGACTAACATTTTAGCTCTTTACACACTAACATCATTCGTACCAAAAATTAAGTTGCTGCCTTATCATTTTCCTGGATTTGAGTATCAGGGATTTACCATTCCATCAGTAGATCTTGCCACCCTTTGGGTAGCCATACTTGCCTCATTTCTAATCGGGGTAATAACTCATTTTCTACATTGGCTCATTCACTAATAGATGTTATAATCTTAAGCAATCTATGAAACCTGTTATTTATCTTATCCAAATAGTTTTAGCCATACTTTTGATCGTTGTTATTTTAATTCAGCAAAAAGGTGCCGGTTTGGGATCAACTTTCGGGGGAGAGCTTTCTTTCTATCGAACTAAAAGGGGAGCTGAAAAGTTACTTTTTTATTTAACCATTGCACTTGTCTTTTTATTTGTTGCCTCCTCAATCCTTGGGCTAGTTTCTTAAATTAATGACTAACTTTTTTAATAAACTAAGACTGTTGTTTCTAATCCTTTTTAAGCTTATTCAAAAAAAAATCCGAATCCTTTCTACTTCCCTTTTAATTTTAACTCTTTTAATTTTTACAACCCTAAAATTTGAAATTTTAAATTTAAACCAGGACTATTTATCAGAAGGATTTATTGGAACTTATCAAACAGGTGATTTACCAGACCCAGTTTTAAAATTATTATCTTCCAGTTTAATAAGTGTAGATCCAACCGGTAAACCAAAACCTAATCTTTCTTCTAGCTGGGAAGTTAACTCGGACGCTACAATTTTTAAGTTTAAATTAAAAGACGGCCTTAAATGGACAGATCACTCACCTGTGAAAACTTCAGATTTAGAGTTTAATATTCCAGATGTAGAAGTTAGTTTCCCTGACGATAAAATCGTTCAATTTAAATTAAGTTCTCCTTTTTCTCCTTTCCCAACTCTTTTAACTAGACCGATATTTAAAAAAGGAGGTAGCCTTTTGGGAGTAGGACCATATAAACTCTCTAAAATTGAAAGGAGTAGAATTTTTATAACTAAAATTATTTTAGAGCCTGTTAAGGATAAAAGATTACCTAGTCTTTCAATTCGATTTTATCCGAATGAAAAAACTGCTCAAACAGCTTTTGCTTTGGGTGAAATAAACGCTTTATTTGGGCCAGTAGATTTACATCCATACTCATCTTACCCTCAAGTAAAAATTCATCAAAGTACAATACTCTCAAAAATTGTGACTATTTTTTACAATACTTCTGATAAAGTTTTATCTAACAGATCGCTGCGGCAAGCCCTTTCCTTTCAAGCTCCGGAAATAAAAGATGAGATTGTAGCAGAAACTAATCTTTCTCCAAATTCTTGGGGCTACCACAAACCAGAAAAAGACTTTCTAGGAAACAGTGATGAGGCTAAGGCAGCACTAAGTAGAGCAAAAGCGAATATTTCCGAGGATCTTTTGCAAAAAGAAATTGTACTAACTTCAACCCCAACTTTGGAAAGCGTGGGCAGAAAGGTCATCAGCGTTTGGCAGGAGCTTGGGATAAAAGCTACATTGCGAGTTGAGAGCGGCATTCCCCAAAACTTTCAGGCTCTTCTGATTACTCAAACTATCCCTCATGATCCTGATCAATATTCACTTTGGCACTCAACTCAAACTAAAACTAATATTAGCAAATATGATTCAAAAAGAGCTGATAAAGATTTAGAGGATGCCAGAAAAACCGCAAATGAGGAGGAAAGAAAAGAAAAATACTCTGATTTGCAAAGGGTTTTGTTGGAAGATTCTCCGGCAACTTTTCTTTACTTTCCCAAGTTTAATATTGTCTATCTTAAAAAAGCAGAGGCCAAGTTGCAAAAAGTATTACCTGCTCAAATCTAGCTTCTCCACGAAAAAAGTCCCTTGCGGGACTTTTTTCAAAACTTAGGGATCTTTCGATCTCTAAGTTAGCTTAAAATATCACATACCTCCTAATTTGTCAAGAGGTTATTTTTATAAATATACTTCGCTATTTCCTTACTTATAAATATAATTCCTTTAGGGGATGGGTGGATATAATTTTTCTTATCCAAATAATCTATGTTCCCATTACCTAAAAGATCCCGGGATTTCTCAAAAACATTAATAAGGGGAATATTTCTAGATCTTGCATATTCAATATGATTTTTAATATAACTAATCCTTTCTTCTACCCACTTACTTCTCATCTCATCTGATAAATCAACTTGTCCTTCACCATATTTAAACCTGTTTGGGGAAAGAGTAGCTAAAAAAGCAATTTTAGCATTCGGCCGCTTTTCCTTTATTAGGCTGACCACCTGATTCAGAGTTTGAGTTTGTTGCTCTAGACCATCCGAAAGTGAATATTGCGAGAGAGGATTGTGACCAAAACTCTCTATAATTATTAAGTTAAAATTTATATCTAAAATTGGTTGAAATGCTCTGCCATACTCTGTCCAGCTGGTCAACCTCTCTGGCAAAGATAAAATATTGGTTGAACCAAAGCCGTAATTGAAAATATCAAAGGTTTTACCTGGATAGTAATTCCCTAAATACTGCCTAATCTCTGTACTATTCCCTAAAGATTCAGTCATCGAATCACCAACTAAAACTATTAGATAATCAGGAGATTTTTGACTTACTTTTGTGTTTACTAAAAGAGCCTGAGAAGTTTGCTTTTTATTATAAAAATATAGAGTCACTAGCAGTGCTATTAATAAAATTGCTGCAAGAATTAGTAAAAAAAAATTTTTATGTAGCATTGATTTGTGAGC
>CAYIDT010000016.1:0-4277 GCA_964362265.1 uncultured Gammaproteobacteria bacterium
ATGATTCATGGGTTGAGGATAAAATATTGGAAGCAAAAAAGATTTTGGATGGAAAAATACCGAGTTCTTCTGAAGAATGTACTTATTGTAAATATGTTCAGGAGTCTGCCTAAAGATGTGGATAAATGAAATTGACTATGAAAAAAATACCTGATAATCAAATCGCTTTTTATCAATCACCGGACGGATCGGTAAATATTGAAGTACTGTATGCTGAAGAAAACATCTGGCTTACCCAAAAGAAAATAGCTGAACTTTTTGATACAACGCCTCAAAATATAACCCAGCATCTCAAAAACATTTATACAGAAGGTGAAGCTGATCAGAAGTCAACTTGTAAGGATTTCTTACAAGTTCAACAAGAAGGTGAAAGAGAAGTTAAGAGAAGCACATCTTTTTATTCATTGGAGGCTATTATTGCTGTGGGTTACAGAGTAAATTCCGAGCGAGGTACCCAATTTAGGCAATGGGCAACAGAAATTCTTAAAAGCTACATTCACAAAGGCTATGCGTTAGACAGCAACAGGTTTAAATACGGTTCCCGTTTCAGCGCCAGATATTTTGATGAACTCTATGAAGAAATCAAAGATATCCGCACCAGCGAACGGATGATCTATCAAAAGATCACCGATATTTACGCAACTGCTATTGACTATTCACCAAAAGCGTTTGAGACAAAACAATTTTTTGCCACAGTTCAAAATAAACTCCATTTCGCCATAACTGGTAAAACCGCAGCGGAAATTATTACAGATCGAGTAAGAAGTAATAAAGAAAAAATGGGGCTGACTTCTTGGAGACGCTCTCCGCAAGGGAAAATTATGCCTAGTGATATTGTAATTGCCAAGAATTACTTGGATAAAAAAGAGCTTGAACACTTGAATCGCATAGGTAATATGTATTTGGACTATGCTGAAATGCAGGCGGCTCGAGGAAAAACTATGAGCATGAAGGATTGGGTACAAAAACTCAACGCTTTTCTTAAATTTAGCGAATATGAAATTTTGACAAATGCAGGCAAGATTAGCCATGAAGTTGCAGAAGAACTTGCCTTGAAAGAATATGAAAAATATCGAGTAGTACAGGACAAAAATTATATTTCCGATTTTGACCTTGAGATTAAAAAACTTTTGAAGAAGGCTAGGAAATAAAGGCTTCAAGTGTCACGTCGACGTGACAAATCAACTCTTAAGCTCTTCTTTCAGCTTCTCCTTGTACCGCTCGGTCAGGGACTCCAGCTCCTTGACAAGCTTCTCGCCGCTCATGCCCGCGTACAGATCCGCCTTCACCTCATGTTTCCCGATCTCCGTTGGTAAACCCAGCTCTATCCTTTGAATTTTCCAAGCCTTCTCAAAGTCCGAGATGGTAAGCCTCCCTTGCGTATTTTCCTGCAACTGCTGGCCATAACGGATCATCACGACCCTTGTCATAGCCAGCACTTCCTCCTTTGCCATAGCCAGCTGCTCGATAGTCTTTCTTGTTACCTGCGCTTTTGCCTCCCGGTGGATTGCTTCGGAGCGTTCTACCCATTGGTATTTAGTGCACCATAACTCCAAAGTTCTAAATGAGGGTCTTTTATATTCTGAAAGACCCCCTATTTTCCCCCATGTTTCCCACATGTTTTGAACTGAAGGATCAGACATACTGCTGTATACCAGAAATGCTTGATGCTGCCGTTTGTTTTCTCTTGTTGGTTTATCGCTCATGTTGCCCCATACCCTCCATATTTATCCGAGTAATCAGGAATAGCAAATAAAGGTTGGAATGAGGCTATTTGGGTACGAAGTAAATCTGCCCACCCACCCACACGATTTTAGCCTCAATTTTTGATACCACTGAGGGGATTATTGAACCCAAACTAATCCACTTTTACCATCCCTCGTTATTCCCCAGTTTACAAATTTATAAAATAATTCTTCATGTTCGCCGTCTAATTCCCTAACAATATCATCGCAAATAAGTCTTTTCAGAACTTCTACCGAATCATTAGAGCTAACCTTTATTGGAGGTGTTAGGTATACGTGTTGGTCTAAAGAATGATCATCTTCTTGAATGCTTAAATCTTCCCTGCGTATTTGATGGCTATATAATAGATCATATCCAGGTGCCCCCGACTCAGTTCTTACTGCCTCTACCTGCATCGACTTGATAACCCTAGCTAGCGCAAAGGCAGGGAAATAATCCCAACCCCAATGAGCTGGCGATCTAGTATAGGTATAATGTTCTGGTCCGCTATACCCCGATTCAACCCATGCTGGTTCCCATACCTGTCGCTTCACTGTTGTTCTTACATGAGTTTCTTGTCCTGAACTTAAAGCTAAACCATATCCTTCTAGTTGTGGAATCATCTTTCTAAAACTATTTGGGTCTACCATAATATTTAAATCAACAGTTCCACGTTCCAATTGAAAAAATTCCGTCAATTGAGGATCCGAAACAACCTGTTGGTAGATTGGAGGTGCTAAGACTTTGATAAGGTAATCTTTTCTTCTAGTAGGGTACCAACGATCTTTTACGTAACCAGGAGAAGTGTACTCTCCTGGTCCTAAATCTTTTGGTTCATAGAAATTAAATATATTCTGTGCTTCTTCTAATAATTCTCTTACTTTAAAACGAGAAAGTAATTCATCTATGGGTGCTACAAGTTGTAAAAGGTGATTTCTCAGTGGAGATGTTACTTGAATAAATTGTTCTAATTGTACTTGAGTTGCAATATCCTTTAATCTTATAACTTCTGCTTCTTGGCGAGCTCTCTCTGCAAATACCCTAGAGACATCATTAGATAAACCCCCAGTTGGTAATCCACCTTCATCAATATGCATATTAGTGCATAGTCTAATCCTAATCAGTCATAATGTCAAAAACTACCATACTTTAAAGAATAATTAGGAATAACAAATTTAGGTACAAATTCTTTTAGTTGGGTACGAACTAAATCTGTCCAGCCACCCCTAGATATATTTTGATATAGTAACACTTTTGCTGTATAATTCTTCAATGCCTGTAGAGACATCCGTAGTAATACCAAATTATAATAATGAACCCTATATAGCTACATGTTTAGAAGCTGTACTGGCAAATCCTGGAAAAAATGAAGTAATTGTTGTTGATGATGCGTCTACAGATAATTCTCCAAATATTATTAGAAAATTTCCAGTAAGATTAATACGAAATGAAAATAATTCAGGTCCTACAAAAGCAAGAAATATAGGGGTAAGAGAAGCAACAGGTGAACACCTTTTATTTCTTGATGGGGATGCTGCTATAGATAAAGATTATATTCCCACATTATCTGATTTCTTAGAAACTCACCCTTTAACAGGTGTTGTATCTGGAAGAGTTGTGGAATCAAGTACAGGAGAAAGAATGTGGTATAACTTTGGTTATGATGCTGCACCTTTGAGAGATGGTGTCGCAACTATATTACATGACCAAGTACTTAAACACTGGGATAATCTTAGATTAAGGAGATTTTTAAGTACAATTGCTACACCTTTTACCTTAAATTTAGTTGATGATAGACAAAGGAAAGTAGATTGGGTAGTTGAAATGGGTTTTATGACCAGAAGGGCTCTATTTGAACAGCTCGGTGCCCTTGATGAGGGTTTTGTGATGTTTTATGAAGGACCTGATTATTGTAGAAGAGTGAGAAATGCAGGTTTTGAAGTTTGGTATACTCCTGATTCTTCTATTTATCACTTAGGAGAACATAGTCATAGCTCGGAAACCAGACAAAAATTTTTTGATGATTCAAGAATTAGATATTATGAAAAATATCCTACCAACCCCTTAGAAGTAAAAGCAGCTAAATTATTCTTTAAACGCTAAAATTTGGAATCAACAAAGTGGATTTAAGCATTCTCAATTGGGTACAAACTAAGTCCAGCCAATCACCCCTAAGTTAATTTTCTTTGGGCAAAGTTTTGGAAAAGAATACTATACATTAGCGCATCTTCGGCAAACTTTTCATCAATCCTTTTTGCATCCAATTTAGAAAGAATATTTCTAATATAAGACGGAACTGTTCTTTGATCGATTTCAGATTTTCTTATTAATGCTTCTTGAAAAAACCTTTTTGCCATGTTTTTGGATCCCCTCTGCAGTCCAATAGATACTCTTTTTAAATCCATAGCTAATGATTCAATTATTATCTTTTGGTCGTTCACAGTATTTCCTTAAAGAAAAATTTAGTTAAATTCTCATATATTGGTAAGAATCATTTTAAGAGTTTACCGCAATCTACCATGCGTTTTAAATATTCTATTTTCTCCCTCATT
>CAYIDT010000016.1:4377-11424 GCA_964362265.1 uncultured Gammaproteobacteria bacterium
GCCTTTTTCTTTCATAGTTTAAAAATACATCATTTAAGTAAGATTTTCAAGACAATAATTCAAAAATATTTCCCATAATATTTTCCTATATTGACATTACTTATCCTAATGTTTTATTTTTTAATTAATGCCCTCTTTAAAAGATTGAAAAAGAGTTAACTTTGAAAATGGAAGGGGGTGAGTAAATTTGACAATAGGTGATGCAGTTACTTCTACTTTAATTGGAGCGCTCTCTTCTTTTGCTAGTTTCATCCCTCAGCTTATTGCTGGAATTATTATTTTAGTTATTGGTGTTATTGTAGCAGCAGTTTTGCGGGAAGTCGTACTTAGGGTTTTG
Source organism: uncultured Gammaproteobacteria bacterium (assembly GCA_964362265.1). Classification (GTDB taxonomy): domain Bacteria; phylum Patescibacteriota; class Microgenomatia; order Daviesbacterales; family UBA10151; genus CAYIDT01. The sequence continues at coordinate 4,715 of CAYIDT010000016.1, forward strand.
AATTTTGTCAAAATTGAGGGATGGTTTGCAAAGATAAGTGGCGGAAAGCAGCCGCGAGAATCAGCTTGGGCAAAAATCCTGGCAGAACTTGTTCGCTGGACTGTTGTAATTTTATTTTTAATCCCGGCAGCAGAAGCCTGGACTCTCCCAAGAGTAACAGAAGTTTTAAACCAGCTACTTGTATATATTCCTAATGTTTTAGTGGCAGTTGTTGTTGGATTTGTTGGATTTGCTGTGGCTAATATTACCTTTGATGTAGTTAAAAATACAGCTGTTTCTTTGGGGTCGGAATCCTCTAATCTTTTAGGTCATATTGCAAGGTATGCGATAATCTTTTTTACGATTCTTGTAGTTTTAAATCAGCTGGGAATTGCAGCGGATTTAATCAGGATTTTATTTACAGGAATTGTGGTAATGATAGCTCTGGCTGGAGGAATAGCATTTGGTTTGGGGGGTCAAACAGTTGCCAAAAGGATGTTTGAGGAACTCCTTAAAAAGTTAGAAGAAAAATAAGTGCTTGACAAACTATACAATATATGGTATAAGTATAATACCTGTTTACCGTAAGGTTTACAGGTTCTCGAAGAATCCGGCGAAAGCCGGATTTTTCGTGGGAAGATTTAGGTTTTTCTGGCAACAGCAATAAGTCCTAACCCAAATGGCAGGTTAAACTTTCGTAAAATACTCACTTCTAAAGAAAGAATATCGGCAATAAAGCGATTAAGACTGTTTGGTAAGATCACAAGATGAGTTTTAGCAATTTTATTAGTAAGCAATTTTTCCCAAAGAAGACTAATTAAGCTAATAGGTACAAGAAGCATTTGTACATAGGAAATTTTTTCTATTTTAAAGCCAGCCCTTTCTAATTTTGTCCTCAAAGTTTCTAATGAATATCTTTCTCTAGTATGAACTTGAAGATCATGGGAGCTTTTCAACCACTCATTTGCCGGTACTCTTAAAATTAGCAACCCATTTGGTTTGAGAACTCTTTTAAGCTGCTCCAATGCTATTGTATCTTGAACTGCTTTATGATAGATTACATCCATACTGACTACTAAATCAAAGGCTTGATCCCTAAATGGTAAATTATTGATAGAGCCTAATTTTGCCTTTATTCTACGTTTCCTGGCATATTTTAGTGCTTCTTCAGATAGGTCAATTCCCAAAACCCTTCCAAATCGCTCCAACTTTTTAGTTAAAAGTCCTGTTCCACAACCAGCATCTAGAATTTTTAAGCTTGAAACCTGACCCAAATAGCTTTTAATCAAGGATAAAATAATTTTATGATTCGCTATATAAAAGAAATGATTATCTTCCTGCTCAAAAATAGTCCTGTATTCTGAAATTTCCATAGAACTTATTCATTTTCGGTCAATAATCATTAGATTAACCCAAAGGAGGGTTAGTTCCCTAAAAGTTCTTAATAGATGTTTTGGTTGAAAAAATTGAGACTCTCCGAATTTTCTTTGCAGATGATGTACAGAAACCTGCCTAAATTTAGCACCACTTCTTTGAGCCTTTTTTACAAGCTCAATACAGATTGAACCACTTCGACTATTAAGATTAAGTTTTTTAACTGTGGATTTTCTGATCAATCTGAAATCACAATCTACATCATAAACTGGTAGCCAAAAAAGCCACCTAGCTATAAAGCTATAGAAATTACCAATGAAAATTCGATATGTCGGATCAATCCGTGTCATTTTTATCCCGTTTACAAAATCTACATCTTTTGTCATCAAAGATAAAAGTAAAGGTAGCTCTAAGACATTATATTGTCCGTCACCATCTGTGTAGAAAATTAAATCCTTGTTTGACGTCCTAAATCCGCTTATTAAAGTTCCTCCATAGCCCTGATTTGTTGGATGAAAAATTAGCTTTAAATCCTTATATTTTTTAGCTAAATTTAAAAGAATCTCCCGGCTTTTATCTGTTGATCCATCATCAATAACTATTACTTCAAAATCAGGAGTTATAGAAGGTAGAATTAAATAGGCGCTTTCAACCAGTTTCCCTATGCTTTTTTGGTCATTCAGGCAAGGGAAAAATACGGAAATGCTAACTTGATTATTTCGTTTCATTTATGTATCTGGTAGATTATACTAAAATATTCAAAAAAATGGCCACCTATTTAAAAATTGCTTCCGGTTTAATTTTTATAATCTTTTTGGCTTTGTTTCTTATTCAAGCTGGCAAGAACATGTCAACCATCCCCTTTCATGATTTCGACGAAGCCCACCGGGCTGAAAATGCCAAAAGAATGAAAGAATATTATAGTTTCCTCGTTCCTTTAACCGGCAGTCCGGTTGATAGGACTAATGATTTAAGGATTCCCCTTCGAGAAAACAATGACTTGTTCCTGTATTACCATCCAGAAAGGCCCCCTTTGGTCTATTGGCTGATGATTGCCTCAACCTCAACTTTTGACAGCGCTGAATGGGCATACAGACTACCCTCATTGGTGATGGCACTTGCAACAATCGGAGTATATTTGGTATTTTCGTTCCTTTTTCAAAAAAGAATAAATTTCTATGCTATTTTTATTGGTCTCCTGGCTCTTATAACTTCAGCAGATCTCTGGCTTTCCGGCCAATATGCACAAATGGATACTACTTTAACATTTTTTCTTTTTTTAAGCGTAATTTCATTAATTTACTACTGTGATACAAAAAAGCCCTTTTTACTTATACTTTCTGGTTTAAGTTTTGCTTTAGCAATTTTAGGTAAAGGTCAGCCCGCTGTTATTTTTATTTTTCCGCTAACTTACCTTTTAGTTTCCAAAAAATTGCCCTGGAAAAAATTTATCAGGTTCGTTTTGTACAGTATGGTTATTATTTTACCCTGGTTTTTCCTTCTTGAAATTTATTTTGGACTGGGGAGAGTGCTTAAAACCTTTACCGAATTTGCAGCTAGGTCTGCCCTGGTAGAATATTCTCATATCGAGGCCCCGATTTTTTGGTACGCGCGCTGGTGGTTTGATAGCCTGCGCTCGGGCTGGATTTTATTTATGGCCCTATTTTTAATTGATTTATTAGGGGGCCAAATTGGCTGGAAGAAAAAAGCGATTTTAGCATATATTTTAGGCGGTTTTAGCTTCTTTTCGCTATCTCAAAATAAAATCTGGTGGTATGTTTTACCTCTTGTGCCGGCTATAGCATTCTATATTTATTTGTCCCTGACTGACTATTTGGCTAAAAATAAGGATAAATTACTAAATCTTTCTTTAGCAATTTTTCTTGCATCACTTCCGATTTTTATGGCAAGCTCAAATAAAATCACTTTGGCTTACGGAATTTTAATGACAACTTTAGTTTTTATAATACTAAAATTACTAAAATTTAAAACTATCAATTTACCTTCAGGATCTAAAGAGACCGGTTTTGTAATTGCCGCAGTAGCAAGTCTATCTTTCTTTTATCAAAATTTCCCTAAAATAATTCCTTATCACTATAACACAAAATTTGTTGCAGAATATTATAAAGATTTGCCCGGGAGAAAGTGTTTATGGATTAAAGATATGCCGCCGGAAACTGCACTTTTTTATTCAAATGCCGGTGAGGTTTTGACATTAACAGAAAATAGAAGTTTGTTTACAAACTGTATGAATTATTTAATAACACCAACAGATGTTCAAAAGGATCAACCTGTCCTAATCCAAAAAGGCACTATGAAACTTGTTAAATTAGATCCTTCAGAGTAAAATTAGCTTTAAGCCCCTGTAGCTTAACGGATAGAGTGCGTGGCTTCGGACCATGTGGTGGGGGTTCGATTCCCTCCAGGGGCGCCGGGCCGCTAGCTCAATTGGCTAGAGCAACTCCCTCTTATTGATTTTAATATTTAAGAATGCTACTATGAGGTAATGAAACAGTGTCCCAAGTGTCGGGGGAACAAGGAGTTTTCAGAATTTGGCAAAAACATTACTAATTATGATGGTCTTCAGGACTACTGCCGTAAATGTAAATCTTTACAAGATAAAAATTACTATAAAAACAATAAAGAGGTACACAAACTAAGGATAAAAAAATATATTAATCAGAACCGGTTGCGGTTATGGAATTATCTAGAATCTCATCCGTGCGTTGATTGTGGAGAAAATAATCCAATTGTATTAGAATTTGACCATACAAAAGAGGATAAATTATTTGCAGTTGCTAAAATGGTGACAAAGTATTCTTGGGAAAACTTAGAAAAGGAGATAGCTAAATGTCAAATAAGATGTGCTAATTGCCATAGAATAAGAACAGCAAAACAAAGAGGTTGGTATCAATTTTTGAATAATTAAAGGTAATGATGGGCTGGTAGCTCAACGGTAGAGCAAAGGACTCTTAATCCTTAGGTTCAGGGTTCGAATCCCTGCCAGCTCACAGGATTATTTTTGATCGAACTCAACTTTTTAGCCTCGAAACTTTCTTAAGATGTAAAAACCACTAAATTTTATCCTATAACCTAGAACCCTCTTGGGATTCGAACTCATGATTAGATTGTTATATCAATCTTCTTTACTTTTGAAATCCAATTCCTCAATATCCTTTTCCCAATTCTTCCCATAAAAATACTGCATTAATCCACAACATAACTGATAAACAAAGACTTGTATTTTCCTCAATTCTTCATCTGATGAGTTAGGATAATATTTTCGTATCACATCTAAAGGCAACATCTCAAATCACCACCTCCCTTAGCTGAAGCTTAAAAAATTTTAGGTTAGTGGCAAATTAAGGAATGGGAAGATAGATTTAACTCAGTTAATTTTATAATCAAGACTATCTCTTCTTCTATCGAATTATGTCAGTTCCTTTTGTAGACCTGTGCGACCGAGATTAAGCCAATATTCTGTTTCTTCAGTATCATTACCGTTTATATATTTTTCTTGATGAGCGCCCATAAATTCCATTGCAGCACCTGCTAGGGCGTAATCATAAAGATAATGCTGTTCTGTTGCGGTAAGGGAATTTAACTTGCTATATTCATCGCTTACCATCACGCTTTTATCACGAAGCGACATAGGATTATCAGAGTCGTGGAGTAAATTAGCAGTGATAACGGCTAATTCTTGGATTCGAGGATACCAATTAGCGACAGAAAAATCTAGGATATAAATTATGCTGTTATCTCCTTTTAATACATTAGCTTTTGTAAAATCTCCATGCACAAAACAATGAGGCAAATCATTAACAGGAATTGCGGCGTATCGAGCCATAGCTTGTTGAACGAGTGCGATATCTTCAGGTTTAATGTATTCCTTTACTTTATCAAACATTACTTGGATATTAGGGATTGCCCAAGAATCAAAAAGATAGGGTGGGTGGTGGTCAATTCTGTTTACTCTAGCTGCTTGTTCAAGCACTCTCTGTAATTCTTCTGCATTTGGCGCACGATTAAGTTCAAGAAAAGATTTACCCTCAACAAATTCCATTAGCACCATTGATAGTGAATTAGCTTGAGGATCAGTATAAACGACACCCCCACCAGTTGTCTTTATTAAAGGCGGATGATTTACTCCTGCCTCTACAGCTTTTTCCATAATGGTACTATAGTGAGCAATATCTTGTGGGCTTCTTCCTTTAGAGAAGATTTTGGCTACATATTTATCTTTAGGAGTAGTAATTACTACATTACAATCTTCGTAACCAACGCCAATTACAGAAAAATCAATGGGTTCTCCAACTCCATAAGCAGCACAAAGGTGACTGACTACGGGGTCAAGTTTGCCTTCAAAATTTAATCTATTAGTGGGCGTGCGTTTATCCATTTCCATTTGATCCTAGTCGATTATATAACAATTCTGAACAAAAGGTTTATGCTATACTGACTCTTACCGAATGATCTCGGTGGTGAAAGTACCTTACTGTTAGGGAGCGAATGTTGACATCAAATTTGGTGATTCATCTTGGCCACAATGATCGAATTAGTAGTTGCATTTTGTCATTGTTTTTGATAATATAATGTTGTATTTCCGAAAGGAGATACTTTGATTTGCTAACTCCCCCCGGTTCTTTACGACCCGGGGGTTTTTCTTGCTTAAAATCCACAGATATCCTAAGATAAAGAGGTGAAAAAGAAAATTTTAGTTCAGTTTGACGGTAGTAATTTCTACAGAAAGGTTAAACAAATTCTGCCTCATGTTCACTTAACTAATTTTGATTACATGGGACTGGCAAAATCTATCACTAAGGTTACACCGGATCAAATAATTTACTATGTAGGTGAGATTAGGAAATATCCCGGCAATAAAAAGTCAGAAACTCTATACGCAAATCAGCAATCATTATTCTTAAATTTAAGAAAGCAGGGTTTAGAAATAAAACTTGGGTATCTTTTGATGTCTGATGGTAAATTTCATGAAAAGGGCGTGGACGTTCAAATCGCAGTAGATCAAGTACGTGGAGCCATCAAAAATGAATATTATAAATGTTTTCTTATATCATCAGATACAGATTTATTACCGGCTATTCAAATAGCAAAGGATGAGAAGAAAAAGATTATTTATGTTGGCTTTGAGAATTTTATAAGCCGTGCTCTCCAGAAAAATTGTTCATCTTACCTAATTTTAAAGAAAAATCAAATCCTAAAATTCGCTAAAGTTAAAAGAAGCTAATCTACTTTATTATGCATCTTTTAGGCCAAATTGATAAGCAAATTAAGATATTGTGACGCTCACAAATCAATGCTACATAAAAATTTTTTTTTACTAATTCTTGCAGCAATTT
>CAYIDT010000017.1:0-11404 GCA_964362265.1 uncultured Gammaproteobacteria bacterium
CAGTACCTCTAGCAAGGTATGTGGCCACCTATAATCCCCCTTTGCCATTCCGACGCTATCAAATAGGTCAGGTTTTCCGTGGGGAAAAGCCTCAAAGAGGTAGGTGGAGGGAGTTTACCCAGCTTGATTTGGATACTGTCGGTTCTTCTGAACTAAAGGAAGATGCTAAAATTATAGCTGCTGTACTGGCTTGCTGCGGCGCTTTGGGTTTAACTGATGCCAAAATGCAAATAAATGATAGAAAAAATTTCAATGGATTATCAGTTGCATCGGTCAGGGCTTTGGATAAATTGGACAAAATTGGTGAACAGGGCGTGATTTCTGAGCTAATTGATGATGTGGGATCAAAAGAAAAAGCCAAATCTATCTTCGAAGATATAAAAAATAAGAAACCAAATTCAGATACCCAGAAAATTCTTAAATCTTTAGAAGAACTTGGTATTACTGAAGATCAGGTGGAATTTAACCCGCTTTTAGCAAGAGGCTTAGATTATTACACTGGTTCTATTTTTGAATTAAGACTTCCTTCTTATGGAAATTTATCCTTAGGCGGGGGCGGCCGGTATGATAATTTAATCGGAAGTTTCTCTAAGGAAGATATCCCTGCAGTTGGATTTTCTTTTGGACTTGATAGACTTCTTGAAATCGCATATCCTTAAGTAAGTGGTATCTAAAATTTTTACCAAACCCTTACCCTATATCGCTTTAATCTTAGCCCATGTGATTTGGGGAATTCATTTTGTTGTTACCAAGCTTACTTTACAAGAATTCCCGCTTTACACTTTAGCCTTTTTAAGGTTTGCCCTGGCTTCCTTGCTTATTCTTCCATTTTTTATTGCTCATAAGCAAAAATTAAAAGTGAACAGGAAAGATCTCCCGCAATTGGTGGGAGTGGGTATATTTATTATTACATTTAATATAGCCTTTTTCTTTGCCGGGATAGAAAAAACAACTGCCAGCCAGGGATCGATTGTAACTTTAATTATCCCTATATTATCAGTTCTTCTGGGATGGACTATCCTTAAGGAAAAAATTTACCTACCCAATCTTTTAGGCATAGGTTTAGGGCTTTTGGGAACACTTGTAGTTATTGGTATACCAAATATTTTTTTAGGAAATTTTTCGCCCATAAATTTTTTAGGTAATATTTTAATTCTTTTAGCCTCTATTTCTTTTGTGATTGGGGCGGTAATTTCTCGAAAAATGCTCAAAATTTATTCTTCTCTTACAGTAACGACTATTGCATTTTTAGTAGGGGTTATCACATTTTTACCCCCTGCCATAAATGAATATTTGCAAAATCCGGGCTGGACTGCTCAAGTTACTTTGCTTGGACTTTTAGGGCTTCTATATATTGCGGTCCTCTCCTCCATTTCAGCCTACTTTTTATTTGAATGGGGACTTTCCAAAACTTCGCTTATCTCAGCTGATCTTTTTCAATATATAGAGCCATTTTTTGCATCTCTTTTTGCAGTCATGGTTTTAAGCGAAGTCATAACAGTTGAGTTTATAATTGGGGCAGCGTTGATTGTGGTTGGAGTTTACCTTGGAACCCTAGCCAAAGAAGCTCATCACAGACATAAAATTCACAGGACTTGACAAATCTGTACAGAATTATGTAATATTAGTTTATGACAAAAACACTACCTATTACTGAAGCCAGACAAAAATTGCCATTCCTGGTTAACAGAGCCAGTAAAATGCTTGATGAATATGTTATTACTGTAAACGGTAAACCCGCGGCTGTAATTATGTCGGTAGATGAATATGATTCCTGGAAGGAGACAAATGAAATCCTGTCTGATAAACAGCTAATGAAAGCCATAAGACAAGGTGAAAAGGATATTGCGGAAGGCAGAGTATATAATTGGGAAGATGTTAAAAAAGAACTTAAGATAGATGTATAAAATTAAAATAACCGCTAAAGCTAAAAAAGAGCTTAAAAATCTTTCCCAATCAGATAAACTTTCAATAGGAGAAATTATAGAAGAACTTAAAGAAAATCCATTTATTGGGAAATTACTATCCCGCGAATTAGCTAATAGATTTTCATATCGAGTTGGAGTTTATAGAATAATATATAAAATTAGAGAACAGGATAAAATTGTAGAAATTTTATCCGCAGGCCACAGATCAGTTGTTTATAATTAATTTTCACTATAGATAGACACAAAAACCCACATGACTTGACAAATTTTATAGTATAATATTCATAAAATAAAAAAATTATGGCAGATAATATTATTGAAGGTGAGGGTAAGTTAAAAGGAGGTCAAAACATAACGCGAGGAACCCCTTTTAAAAAAACGAAGGCTCTTGATGAAGAAATAGAGCGTCTTAAAAAAATAGAGCGTCTTAAAGAAGAAGAACGTCAAAAACTTGAAGAAGCAGAATACCAAAGACGTATAAATGCCCTTAGAACCGAAGATGTAAAACTCACCAGAACCTATATGGAAGATTTTGCTAATAGACAAGGTAATTTCACTATGGATGAATTAATTGCGGCTTTTTCGCGAATAAGTGACGCTGAAGTTGCCACTATTATTAATAACCCTTTTCCAGTTTCAAATACTAAAACCGAGATCCCACCTAAAAAGGGTTTATTTGGACTGTTTACAGGTAGAAATCAACAGCCTAGAAAACCAGATTATGAAGTAGCTTATGAGACATTTAGAATTATTACTGAACATCCAACCAAGGGAACTTTGGATCCAAATATTTTCGGCGCTATGCGTGAAGAATATTTTAGATTATCTCAAGCTTCAAAAAATAAAGGATAGGTTTAAATTTGATCCTAAACTCCGAACCTGATATACTTAACCATATGAAACAAGGAATTCATCCGGAGTGGTATACAGAGGCAAAAGTTACCTGTGCTTGTGGAAATTCATTTATAACCGGCTCAACGATGAGCGAAATCCGAGTGGAAATTTGTTCAAAATGTCATCCGTTTTTTACAGGGTCTCAAAAATTTGTTGATACCTTAGGTCAAGTTGAAAGATTTCAGAAAAAACAGGAAGAGGCTAAAATAAAGAAAGTTGAGCGGGAAAAAGTAATGCAGGTAAAAAGAGAAAGATTTGAAGAACAAAAAAGAGAGAAACCAACCCTCAAAGAGCTTCTTATGCAAGCCCGCAAAACTGCAGCTTCATAGATGTATAACTATTCACAGCAACAACTAGATGAAATAGATAAAAAAATAGAAGAAAATCGCAAGCTCTTAAATGATCCGGAGTTAGCTGAACTTGCTCGCGCTGAAATTGAAAGACTGGAAAAAGAAAAGGAAGGGCTGAAAATGTCCGCAAGCCGGCAGGCTCCTGAGCAGAAAGATAACTGCATTTTAGAAATCCGCTCTGCTGCCGGGGGCGATGAAGCCGGGCTTTTTGCCGGGGATTTACTCCGGATGTACCTTAAGTTCGCTGAGAAAAATAAATGGAAAATAGAAGAGTTGGATAGATCTGAGGGGGTCCTAGGCCAAGTTAAACAGGTGGTTTTAAAAATATCCGGAAAAAGATCTTTTTCTGCTCTGTCCGGCGAATCTGGTGTCCATCGGGTTCAACGAGTTCCCAAAACCGAATCCGGGGGAAGAATCCATACCTCAACCGCAACAGTTGCAGTACTCCCGCAAGTTTCAGAGCGTGAAATCTACATTAACCCTACTGATATTGAATTTGAGGCTTTCCGGTCAGGTGGTGCAGGAGGACAAAATGTCAATAAAGTCTCGACCGCTGTAAGACTTAAACATATCCCAACAGGACTGGTGGTTACTGCACAAACGGAAAGGTCCCAACTCCAAAATAGAGAAAACGCCCTAAGTTTACTCCGCTCCAAACTTTGGGAGGCAGAGCAACAAAAAGCTGTTGGTTCGGTTGACCAGCAAAGAGCAGTTCAGATTGGGTCCGGTGAAAGATCTGAAAAAATCAGAACATATAATTTTCCTCAAAATAGAGTAACAGATCATAGGATAAAAAAATCCTGGCATAATCTGGAGGAGATTTTAGATGGGGACATCGAACCAATCATCAAAGCACTCCAAGCCTAAGCAATATATCCAGGGCTGGGTTGAATTCTATAAACTCAAGTTTAAGGTAACTCCCGATGTTTTAATCCCGAGACCGGAAACAGAATTACTGGTTGATGAGGTGATCCGCTTTGCGGATCATCCCCTGACAATTCTAGACATAGGCACCGGCTGCGGCAATATTTCTATTGCTTTGGCCAAAAATCTCAATGGACACCCCGGGGGTGTCCGCATAATTGCCACTGACATTTCCGCAAAAGCGCTGGCAGTTGCCGAACAAAATGCCAAGTTTCATGGAGTCCAGGATAAAATAGAATTTGTTCAAAGCGATTTGTTAGATGACATTTCGGGTAATATCGACATTATTGTCAGCAACCTACCCTACATCCCTTCTGCCCGAATTCCCTATTTAGACTCTTCAGTTAAAGACCATGAACCCTTAATTGCCTTAGACGGCGGGCCGGACGGATTTGATTTATACAGAAAATTATTTGCTCAAATAAAAGAAAATCATTTAAATCCTGGTCTTCTGATTTGTGAAATTGACTATACACACGGGCAGTTGGCTGTAAATGAATCTCAAAAATATTTTCCAAAAGCTCAAATTAAAGTTAAACACGACCTTGCCAAAAAACAAAGGATTCTGATAATTAAATTTACCAGATAGTATTTTTATAAACCTTCTGAATCTGCGGATCTTTTGTGACAAGCGGTAAATTAAATAACATGGACGTTGCCACTATAATTTTATCATGTATCTCAAGCGTACCTGCGAGATTAATAACTACCTTAATTATGCCTATATCTAACGAGGTAATCACATATCTTTCATTAATTTCTATTTCTCTTAAAATTAACAAAAATTCATTCTTTAGTTTCATTTTACCCATCAGGTAGGATAGTTCAAGAATTACTATTGTTGGGATAAAAATTTTATCTGCTTCCAATAAAAATTGTTTTGCCTCCGGGCTGAGTTTCTTATGAATACGAAAATACCAAAAAAGAGTGTGTGTATCGACAACAATATTCATTTAATATTTTCATCATAAGGAAATAGGCTTTTTTTTGATTCCCTAAAATACTGCTCAAATTGTGCATCAGAAATTTTAACATCCTTTAAAATCCCAAAAAGAGGGTCTTTTTTAGGTTTTGCTTTTTTCTTAGTTTTAGGCTCGGGTTTACCCAAGTCCTTTAAAGCCTTAATTTCTTTTTCCAAACTTTCAATTTTGTCCCAGGGAATGGTAGTTTGCATTATGCGACTATTTTACTAAAAAGAGCCACCTTATTACAAGATGGCTCTTTACTAGGGTAATCTGGAGCTACTCTGAAGGTATTTCTTCCAAAGTAGCTGTAACTTTTATAGTCTTACCATCTCTCCAAATTTCTAGATCCATCTTTTGTCCAATAGAAGCTTTAGATATAAAATCAGAAATCTTATTTTCTTCCGTCACACCCTCTCCATTTATTTTGGTAATTATATCCCCCTCTTTTATCCCCACCTTTTGGGCAGGACCATCCTCTACAACCTCCTGAATATATGCTCCCTGGGGAACCTCGTTCAAAATTGCTACATCTTTACTGATAAACCTATACCGTATCCCTAAAAACGGCCGTGAAACAGAACCTTTCTGGGCAAATTCATCAACTAAAGCCTTAATGGAATTTATTGGAATTGCAAAACCAATATTTTCCGCTCCTTCTGTTGTTGCCACATTAATCCCAATAACCTGACCTGCAGAATTTAAAAGTGGCCCCCCTGAATTTCCCGGATTTATAGCAGCATCTGTTTGAATTAGATTGTCCAAACTTTCCAAGCTACCACCAAAAGGATCCCCCGCAACCACACGCCGGCCTAAACCGGAAACCACCCCTGTTGTTACAGTATTAGTAAATCTACCCAAAGCATTACCTATTGCAATAACAGTTTGCCCCACCTTTAATTTTGAGGAATCTCCAAGCTCTAATGCTTTTAGGCTATTTACATCAATTTGAACCAGCGCTAAATCTAAAACCGGATCCCGATAAATTTTTCTGACCTCAAATTTTTGATTATCATTGGTAATAATTGTGAAGCGGGTATTTGGATTGGAAACTACATGTTTATTAGTTACAATTATTCCTTTTTCCGAAACTACAAAACCTGTTCCGATTGTAGCATCCTCTTTTTTCGGCAGAGAAAATGGGTCAAAAGGATTTACTACCCTTCTTGTTACTCCAACTGCCACAACAGAAGAAGAAGATCTTTCCACAACCGAGATAACAGCATTCTCTTCATCGATAATCCTTTGTGTTTGCAAAGAAACTTTTGGTTCAACTTTTCCACCAAAGTTGGGTAAGAATCCTTTGCTTTGAACCTGATAAAGTACTGCAGCTAAAATTACTCCCAAAGCTACAACAATCAAAATGGTTGAAAGTTGTAATCCTGGCCCTTTTTGTTGATCCATTAGTCTAATACCTCCAATGCTTTCTCAAGTTGTGCATCCTGTTCGTCTCCTGCCTTCTCTGATTCTACTTTTATATCCGGTTCCAAACCATCTGTTTCATTTACCCAGGTACTTTTAGGAGTTAACCATTTTGCTGTTGTAATATGAATTCCCGATCCTCCAGGCAACTCCTCCGCCTCTTGAATAGTACCCTTACCAAAAGATTTTTCACCTAAAAGCTTGGCCCTATTGTGATCTTTTAACGCTCCTCCAACAATTTCAGATGCAGATGCTGAACCTTTGTTGATCAAAACAACCATTGGCAACTTGGTCAATTTTCCAATCCTAGAAACTTTGTAAGAAACCTTACCGCCTTTTGTGCCTTCTTGAATAACCACAACTTCACCCTCCGGCAAAAACTCAGAAGCAATAAAGGTAGCTCCTTCTAAAAATCCTCCGGGGTTGTTTCTAACATCTAAAACGAGAGCTTGTGGACCACTAGCCAAAACCTGGGATACAATTTCATTCCATTCTTCCTGAGTCCTTTCTCCAAATCTTGATAATTTAATTATAGAAACAACTTTACCTGATTTAGTTTTTTCGGATTTTAAGGTTACGCTTTTGACAATTATTGTATCCCGGGTAAGAGTAAACTCTCTTGTATCTTCCTCTCCCTCTCTAAAAATTGTCAATTTAACCTGGCTTTCCTTTGGTCCCCGGATTAGCTTAACCGCCTCAGGTAAAGTAAATCCTTGAGCTTCTTTGTCATCAATTTTAATAATCATATCTTCAGGTTTTATCCCCGCTTTTTCAGCAGGAGTTCCCTCAAGAGGAGCCACAACAACTAATCTTTTTTCTTTATTAAACCCAAGCTGGATACCAACTCCCTCAAAGCTACCATTTAGTTCTTCTTTTGATACTTTTTGTGAATCAGGCGGCAAGAAAACTGTATATGGATCACCTATGGCCGCTACCATTCCTGAGATTGCCCCGTAAAACATCTTCTCCGGATCAACTGCTTTTTTATCAAGGTATTCGCGGGAAAGCAAATCCCAGGTATCCCAAAAAAGCTTAAAATCTATACCTACATTTTTCGGTGGTTCTTTATTTTCTATTTTAACTGTGGGTTTATATTGCTGCCATTTCAAAACAACATCCCGATGCCCCAGCTGCCAACCCAAAACAAAGGTTAAAATAGCCACTAAAATGGTAAATAGGTTAATACGGCGTAAATAACTCATATTAATTCTAAATTATTATAAGGTAACCTTATCTTTCTTGTCCCAGTGTCAATTGTAATAATAACGCTTGAAAGTCCGCTTTCCAAGGTTGAAGGTTTTTCATCGACGCTGCAAACCAATCCTTGTTCACCAAAAAAAGTTGGACCAATAACACGAACCTTTTTACCAACCGAAAGTGTGTCTGTCGAAACCTCCATCAATCCCTCACTCACTTCCAGCCTTACTGGTATATGTGTTGCCTTAATTTTCAAGATACAGTTGCGATCCTCTGAGGGAATTACAACCTCCGCTCTATTGCCATCAATTGTAACAAACTTATTATTGTATTTTAAAAGAAGCTCAAAAATATCCTCTCCAATGGTAGCAGTACCAAAACCTTCTAGTACCAAAACTGCAATTCCAATATCAGTACCAGCTTTAGCAGTTGTCAAACTACCACCTACCATCCCTTTAAAATCCTTAGCATTTATTCCCCCGGTAATTATACCAGAAGCCCCAAGAATAATTGCTGCTTCAATTGCCTGCTGATAAATTAACCCTCCCCCAACAATAATATGTTCGGCTAAATCCGCAGAAACTTTTTCTTTTGTAATCAAATCCCCCCGCTTTCCCATAATTTTTAAGATTCCCTCCCTTACTCTTCCTGATCCACAAAGACCAAAAATCTGGGTGACACAAGTTTTTATCCAAATCTTTCCGCGAAGAGGATCAATTTTTTCAACAAACCCATAAAAAGCGGCCGGGACGAATATTTCTTGAGGTAAAAAGGCAAGTCTTGCCTCTCCAGTTTTCTCATTAACTGAGTGCAAAACTCCATCTGTAGGAGAAATAACCAGTTTCTGAGATCTTAAAAAACTGCTTGGTTTAAAAGCCAAAAGCTCATCTTTAAAAATCTTTTCTCCAAAATCCACGCTTAGGTATTTTTTTACACTCTTTGGTGAAACCTCCAAAAGTTTGGCCAAATTTATTGATCGAAAGCCCGTGTTAACTATTCCCTTAGCCAAAACATCTTGAGGTGAAACTTGCTGACCAGCCGCAACCAAGATTTTAGCCTTTCCGGGCAAGTCTCTGGTAACAAATTTTACTTTATTTTCTAAAATTCTTATTCTTTTATTAACAAATAGCATTAATTTAGCCCTCTTGCATCAACCACAATCCCCAAATCGCCTCCAAAAACCTCGAGGGACTCTTCGTTTTTTCCCATTATACGAGCGCTTTTTGAGAAAAAGTTGATATCACAGTAATTTTTTGGGCAAGGAATAACTTCTAAATTACCAATCTTGACAGAGTATTTTTTATTTTCAATCACCAGTTCAATTAAACCTTCTTTTTTATTGATATCAGGAACTAAAACAGTACCGAGGGTGTAGGTTTTTTGATTTTTTAAAAAAACCCGGATTAATCCTTTTGGTTTGTAAACATCAAGATAAGCCCAAACAATTTGACCTAAATTAGTACAACTAATTAAACTTTGGGGGATTAAAAATTTGCCTTCTTTGTTACTGAAAAAACTTGGATTTTTTATTAAGGCTTCACGCAGAATTGCCAGTTCCAAATCTTGATCCTCCTTGGTTTGGGGAACAGTTTGAGGATAAAAAATGCGGTTAGCAAGATAGTTTTCAATATAAAAAGGATTTGGGGGATGAGGAATCCAGCGGGTTAAACCTTGTACAGAAATTTTATCTAAATCTCTAAAACTACTGAGGTGACCAGCTAGTTTGGACATGAGATAAGGATACTACACCGTAAGTATAAATGGCAAAAGAGCCAGATGCCTAGCTCTTTTTATTTCCTGGGTTAATCTTCTTTGATGTTTACTACAAGCGCCAGTTCGCGCCTTCCCTACAATCCTTGCGCGGCCGGATAGGAATTTTCGTAGAGTTAAAGAATCTGTATAGATCGGCTCTAATTTAGCTTCGCAAAACAAACAAACTTTTTTCTTTTTTATTAATTCAGCCATGAGAAGTATTATACCTGGAGGTTGTTAAAAGGGCAAGTCTGAATCTGGGTCAACATCTTCTTTTTTCTTCTCATCTTTAACTTCCAACTTCTCTTTTCCCGTCGTTACGGGCGATTCATCAATATTCACTTCCACAGATTCACTTGGACCAGCCGAAGAATAATCTCCACTCCCTCCTTTGGGTGTCAAGATTATCATATCCTCAATAACAATTTCTGTGGTTTGGCGGGTTTGACCATCATTCCCTTCCCAAGATCGGGTTTGCAACCTGCCAGAGACAAACGTCCTCATTCCCTTTTTTAAAAGCTGGCTGCAAAGCTCTGCTAATTTATTCCAGGAAACAAGTCTGTGAAAATCCACTTCCTCTTTTTTCTCACCTTCGGAAACGTAGGTGCGGTTGGTTGCTATACCAAAAGTACAAACAGCATTACCATTTGGAGTATATCGAAGTTCCGGATCCCTTGTTAAATTTCCTATCAATTCTACTCTATTCCAAGATCGTGATGCCATAGGTTAAACTCGTACCATTAAAAATCTAATAATATCTTCTTCTATTTTTAAACTTTTGTCAATGCCTTTTGCAACTCCTGGATCTGTTTCAAACTCAAAATGAAGGTAATACCCTTTGGTTTGTTTTTTTATTGGATAAGATAGATCCCGCATTCCCCATACATCTTCCTTATTCAGCTTTCCACTATCCCCGGTCATTTTTTTCTTAACATCATCAATGAGTTCTTTCCGAGCTTTTTCCTCCAAATCCGCTTTTAAAACTAAAGTTAAATAATAATTATTCATTGGGTTATTGTACTAAGAACTTACCAAAAATTCAATTACATCTCCATCTTTAACTACATAATCCTTTCCTTCAGTTCTGATCCAGCCATTGGCTTTAGCATTTGCATATGATCCAGCTTCTGCTAACTTTTCATATTCAATAACCTGAGCTCTTATAAAGCCCTTTATAAAATCCGTATGAATTACCCCGGCAGCCCGCAGCGCGGTGGAACCGCGTCGAAGGGTCCAGGCCCTAACTTCTTTTTTCCCGGCAGTTAAAAATGAAATCAGCCCAAGAAGCTCATATGCAGCTTTTATTAATCTTTCCAGCCCGGTTTCCTCAATTCCCATAGACTTCAGATACTCCATTCTCTCTTCTTCCAATAAATCAGCAAGTTCTTCTTCTAGTTTTGCGCATATCCTTAGTTCGTTATCCCATGTAATACGTTTCTCATCCACATTATAAACATACAATATAGGTTTCTCTGACAATTTATTCTCGACCTTACCCAAATCAGCCAAAGCCAATTCTGTTTCAATCAGTTCTTTATCGTCCTTAGGATTAATTGAACCTCCGGCCCGAGCTACATTAGGATCCTCAAAATCCCTTATAACATGAATTATTGCATCTACTTCTCTGATATGGGACAAAAACTGATTTCCCAAACCCTCTCCAGTCGAAGCTCCTTTAACAAGTCCTGCTATATCCACAAACTCCACAGCAGCCGGAATCACCGGAGGGAAGTTTTCCATTTTTTCCTCTGTTTTTACCAGCTCTGCCAGTTTTTGCAATCTCTTATCCAGAACCACCACCACCCCCACATTTGGCTCAACAGTGGCAAAAGGATAATTGGCAGACAGTGCCACCCTTTTTTTAAGTAAAGCATTAAATAGTGTAGATTTCCCTACATTAGGAAGTCCCACGATTCCGCATTTTAAAGATGACATGGGGCTATTGTATCAGAAAATCTTTCCTTCTTGAGTCGTA
>CAYIDT010000018.1:0-11350 GCA_964362265.1 uncultured Gammaproteobacteria bacterium
GCCGAAGGATCTCCCTCCCTAAAATACAGCCTCATGTATTTAGTTTCTAATCTTTTCCCGGAAGCAATCCGTTCAAAATCTTTTTTTAAATTAAGTCGTGAAAGTTTGGGAAGCATTATATTGTCAGTCGAGAGCGACCCCTAGCCATTCTTCTCTTTAAGACTCTTCTACCATCGTGGGTAGCAGTCCTTGCTAAAAACCCATGCTTTCTGGCTCTTTTTAATTTCTTTGGTTGATAGGTTCTCTTTGGCATAGATTTAGTATACCAATAACTGATCTATTAGTAAATAGAAAGTCTATCTTTACTTGTGGATAAGTTATCCACTAAGATTGCCTCAATATGGATCCACAAAAATCCTGGATGAAAATCTTAAATGAGATAAAACCTGAAGTTGGTCCTGCTAATTTCAGGGCTTGGTTTTCTCAAATTGATGCTTTACAAATAAAGGATCAAAAAATCGTTCTTTCTGTCCCTTCTGCTTTTATAGAAAGCCAGCTTAAAGCCCGTTATTTTAACTTAATTTCTTCCAGTTTAGAAAAAGTTCTTGGGGAGGTACTACAGATAGAGTTTAGAATCAATCCTTCAAAACTTTCTAAAAATAGTACTCTACCAGATGGATTTTTCGACTTAACTACTCAATCTAGCACACAAAACTACCTTAATCCAAAATATACACTGGAAAATTTTGTAGTGGGTTTATCAAATAATGTAGCCTTTGCTGGGGCACAAGCAGTAGTTCAAAACCCAGGCACATCTTATAATCCGCTTTTTTTATATGGAGGTACTGGTGTTGGGAAAACTCATTTAATGATTGGGATTGGAAACGCACTGTTTTCCAAAAATCCCAGTTTAAAAATCATTTATTGCTCTTCCGAAAAATTTATGAATGATTATGTTTCGGCCATTCAGGAACACAAAATGGGAGAATTTCGGGCTAAATACCGTTCTACTGATGTGTTACTCATAGACGATATTCAATTTTTCTCCGGCAGGGAAGGGACACAGGAAGAGTTTTTCCATACATTTAATGAGCTGCAAAGTAAAAACTCTCAAATGATTTTAACTTCGGATAGAATACCAAATGAAATCGCAAAACTGGAGGACAGACTAAAGTCAAGGTTTCAAGGAGGGTTAATGGTGGATATCCAGCCCCCGGATTTGGACACGAGGGTTGCAATTTTGCGGGCCAAGTGCCAGGAAAAAGGAGATATTGTACCTGAAGAAGCTCTTAAGCTTCTCGCATCTACTCTTGAAACAAACATTAGGGAACTTGAAGGGAGGATGATGCAAATCATGCAAAATCTTAAAGCACAAAACTTGCCTCCAACAGTAGAAAATATAGCTCAATTTTTACAAAATACTCCCAAACATAGTATCCAATTTGATTATAAAAAACTTATTTCAACTGTCTGTAGTTATTTTGATCTGAATCAAAAAGATATAACCAGCCCAAAAAGACAAAAAGAGTTCGTTTTACCA
This sequence comes from uncultured Gammaproteobacteria bacterium, assembly GCA_964362265.1. GTDB lineage: Bacteria > Patescibacteriota > Microgenomatia > Daviesbacterales > UBA10151 > CAYIDT01. Next base: position 1,481 of record CAYIDT010000018.1, read on the forward strand.
AGGCACATTATTATGTATATTTTATGTGAGGAGCTGAGGATGACTGTTGAAAGAGTGGGGCAAATTTTAGGTGGGAGAGACCATACAACAGTTATGCACGGCCGGGACAAGATCAAAAAACTATTAATTACTGACAGGGAGCTGCAAACAGTCTTTATTGAAATCAAGCAAAAAATTCAAAATTAGTGGTTTCGTAGAGTTTTCCACTAAATTACCTAATTATCCACAATTTATCCACTAAAAATTCACAGTGTTTCAACCCAATATTTAAACAAAACTTGAACCAAAAAATTTTAATTTTCAACATATCCACCGAACATACTAATTGTTACTACTATATTAAATATTGTATAATCAACTCTAATTAAAGTGGATAACCTTAACTTTGCATTAATAGGTATCATATTTGCTGGATTAGTAGTAGCATATTTAATTGGTAGGCTTCAAGGAAGAAAACCCCAGGATATACCAACAGATTTAATTGATTTATATAGAGGTATTCAGGATCTACCTGCAAGAGTTTTACAAACTATTCAAGGCTCAATTAACCCACAAAAAGGTAAAATAGCAGAGCTTTTAACTTATGCAGAGCTTCGCTATGATTATGATAGAATTGTACCTCTAGGTTGGCCAATTGACTTTATAGGAATTAAAAATGGGGAGAGAATTGATTTTATTGAAGTAAAGTCAGGACAAAATTATATCTTAACTGAAGAAGAAGAGCATATTAAAAACCTAATATCTGCCGGAAAGGTTAATTTTCGTTTAATTAAGGTTACAGAAGATGAAATTCAAAGGTTTGTGAAAGGTTCAAGTGAAGTTTAATATTTTACAACAAGATCTCCTGCCTGCGCTACAAGCTGTTTCAAGGTCGGCAGGATTTCATTCAACTCTTCCTGTTTTATCAAATCTTTTACTTTCTGTATCAAGTCATAACTTAAAAATATCTGCTACTAATCTAGAAATTGGAGTGATTAAAAACTTACCAGCTGATATGTTAGAACCAGGAGACATTACTGTACCTGCAAAAACCATTACTGAGCTTGTTTTAAGTATCGGCCCGGTTAAACTTGAGTTTCTTTCGGAAGGTGACACACTGAATATTTCAGCAGGTAAATTTAAGGCAAAAATAAATGGGATTTCTGCCACAGAATTTCCTGTAATTCCCACATCAAACCAAAATCCAGTAAATTTTAAAAGAAAAATTCTAGAACAAATTCAACAGGTTTTATTTGCTGCTGCAGCTGATGAAGGAAGACCAACTCTAACCGGGATCTTAACCCAAAGTGCATCCTCAAAACTGGATTTTGTGGCCACAGACGGATTTAGACTTGCACACAGGCAAGTTAGTGTTGGAAAGGAAGTTCATTTTAAAAGTTTAATCCCAAAAAGAACTTTTGAAGAAGTACTCCGGGTTTTAACCGAGGAGGCAGTGGAAGAAGTATCTATTTCAACCTCAAAAGATCAAAACCAAGTTATTTTTCAAATTGGAGGGACTATGATTTCATCAAGGTTGATAGAAGGCAATTTTCCAGCTTGGGAAAAAATTATCCCAGAAGATATTAAAACAAGAATTATAGTGGAAAAGGACAATTTGCTTCAGGCTATTAAACTCGCATCTGTTTTTGCTAAAGGGGAAGCTAATATTGTTACTCTAAATCCACTGCCTTCTAAATTGGTAGTTACCTCTGAGGCAAAAGAGGTTGGTCAACAGGAAAATGAGATTGAATCTGAGGTTAGTGGGGAAAACTTCCCAATTGCTTTTAATGTAAAATTTTTAACAGATATCCTGCAATCCGTATCTTCTACACAGGTTTTAATTGAGTTATCCGGAGCTTTATCTGCCAGTTTAATCAAACCTGTTGGATTGGAAGGACTGGAGTATATCCTTATGCCGGTCAGAACAAGCTAGATTCCGCTATATTTAATTGTCTTGAAGTGATATTGGTAGTTCTTCTCTAATGTTTGTTTGTCCTCAGAATGAGTATTTTGCTCTATAAACAGGGTATATCCTGAGCCGAATTCAAGTGGTTTTTTGAAAACTATCCTTAATAGTTTTCCGTATTCTTGATTTTCCTCATTTACAACTTCTACATCATGATCTACCTCAGGATCAAATTTGTGTTTGAATTCTGACCTAAAAATTGGTTTATTAAAGGTAATTTCTATTGCTTGGGTAGGTAAAATTGTAGCCTCATCTAAAGGGTTGGGGTTAGTGGACACAATTTGAAGAGAATCAACAACTTTTGTTTTGGGCTGTTTTTGTAGGTTATTTTGATTTTGGAACAAAACTTGATTTTGAAAGAGGGTCCAACCTACCCCGATTAAAATAATCACACAAGCGAATGTAATTAATCTAAATTTATTATTTCTCATATTCCTGAGTACCCGATTGTTTTAAAAGCATATATATAATCTTTATCAAGTGATAGTCCAGCTTGAGATTTTGCTTCTTTAGATATAGAAAGTTGATAATTGGTATTAAAATTCCAAGCATCTTGTGGGTCAATGATTAACTGGGTTTTAGAAGAATCGAATTGAATGGTTGCTGGAGTTTGGGGTATGAGGAGAATTTTCATGGTCTTTTCTTCAACCGGCCGAGAAAAAGTGATTAGAATGGGTTCTGTAATCGAAAATGGTTGGTCTGATAAGTTCACTGATGTAATAGTGAGATATGGTTCTGAGTTTATTGTAGTTTCAGTTGTGGGGCCAGGCTGTTTCCTCAAGGGTAAATTTTTCAATGCCAGCAAACCAATCAGGATAATTACTAAAAAGATTAGTAGGTAAATTGTTTTAGATTTTCTCATATAGTTATTTTAACAGTTTTTGTTATCTGCATAATAAAACTTCGTCAACTGCATCAAGCCACCTGCCGTCTATTCCTACCGCAATATGCAGATGTCCTCCTCCATCTATATCGACCCCAGGTTTAAGTGTACCTACTTGGGTACCCGATGTAATTGGGCGGTTGTCTTGGTTTAAGCCGGCCCGGTCTAAATGAGTTAAGTCAATGCGGACTTTTTTACCGCTTGTGGTAGTTGTCTCATATTCTAATTTAACTCCCCAAATACCGCGGTTTAAATCAATAGGCCCGCCAACCTTAGTCCAATTAACTCGTTGGCCTTCTACTAAAGGCATAAAAACTGGAGTGCCGGCTCCGTTGCCGGATTGAGGCCGGATATCAACAGCTGCTTTTAACTGATCTGTATATGGGCAAGCAGCATAAGGAGGTGATTGGCAGATTTCATAATAACGCCTGCCGGTTGCTGGATTGATAGACTCGTTTCCGTGTGCACAGCCGTTAGATGATGGATTTCTTGCTGTACCACAAATAAATCTGAAACTCCCGCCACTACCCTGGCTTAGAGGGCAGCTCACAATGTTTGATTGTGGGGTTGGTGTTATAGGAGTTGGTGTGGTGGATAGGGAAGGTGAAGGGGAAATGGAAATAATTGGGCCGGGAGAGGATGATATGGGTGTGCCGGTAGTTGATGAGCTTTGGGGAAATCCGGCAGCTGTCAAAAAAACCAAGGCAAAAAGCACTCCACCTATAATAAATGCTAATTTTATTTTTTTAAAAGGAGATATAAGTGTTGTAATTTGCGTTAATCCACCAAAAAAATTAATACTTGTGTCTGCCACTTTTCCACTAAAGCGCAGAACACCTTCTCCCCCTCCTCTTCTAATGAGTGATGGCAACAATGCTCCACCAGCTCCTCCGGCCAAGAACCCGGCTGGTCCACCTACTACCCCAAGTCCCAAAGCTGCACCTATGGAGGTGGAAAAACCAGTGGCTACCCAGCCTGGTTTAACTGAAAGGCGAGGTATTGCGGGTAATTTAATTTGTAGATTTCCTTGTTTTTTTATAACTTGGTTTGTAGCTTTGTCAACAGCCTGTCGCCACTGTTTTTCATCTTGGAAGCTACTTATTTCATGAAGATTATTTTTTAAAATAATATCAATTTCAGCAGGGGTAAATTGTTTATTGGCTAAAAGTCTAAGGCGCAAAACAGGGTCTTTTAATTCCTGTTTAAAAGCCTTAATTTTTTCAGCAAAATTTCTTCGGCTAACAGAGCGGTCTATTTCTATTTGAGCATCTTTTATTACCTTTTCGGCTTGCTTTATTACGGTTGATTGGATTGGGGTTGCCGTAGTTATAACGCGAGCTCGTTCTGTTTCAGAACTGGATAAAAAAAGGCGTAAACGACTTAGTTCCTTACTGTCGCTAGCACAAGTACTTAAAAACTCCGGAATTTTCCTAAAACCTGTTTGCCTAAAATATCTTCTGAAACGAGGGGAGAAAGAGCTTAAAATTTGAATATAATAGATAAATGGTCTGTTTTTATAAAGCAAAAGCGGATTTCTTGCGTAATATTTTTCAACTAGGTTTCGGAATCTATCGTTCAGGCTGTAATTTAGAACAACATCTCGGGCTTCTCTTAGCAGATTTAAAGTGGAATTATCCATATTTTTCACTCCGCCAATCCCTGACGGGCCAAAAGTTCTGCCGGATTTGAAGTTACCAGGCCGTGCTCCTCAGGTGAGGCTACAACAGACATTGCCACATGAGTTGATCCTGCAAAGAATAGTCCCTGTCCAACCCCTGCTGACAAAAGTAATCTTCGCTCCCCAACAGAAAGATTAAAAGTTTTACCAATCAGCTCAATTGAGGCTGGTGCTTGTTTAAGCAGCACTTGAATTGATGAATTAGAAATAATTTCCCTACCCCTGTCTGTTCCTAGGAAATCCTCAACATCTTGAGTAATAGTAGTCAAGCCTAAATAATATTTTCTTGCTCTTTTGGCAATATCTACTAAAAAATCAGCAGAATCTGGATTTCTCATCAAATACCATGCTTCATCCACCACCAAAATCCTCTTTTTAAGTTTTCCTCTAACCTTAGTCCAGATAAACTCCAAAATCATGTACATAGCCAGAGGCCTTAGCTCCTCAGGCAAATCCCTAACAGAAAAAACCACAAAGGAATTTTTCAGTTCAATATTTGATGGTTTGGAAAAAATACCGGACAGAGAACCCTTAACAAACTTCTCCAGCCGGGCTGCTAAATCCAAGGCAATAGTATCTTCCATTCCAATTAAAACTTTGTAAAGATCTTCCATTAGGGGTGGTGGAAGATATTGGGTTTTAGGATCATCAGTGATACCCCTTATGCGGTATGTCTGTTTTAGGGCGCGGTCTAAAGTGGCTGCTTCTTGGGGAGTTAAACTTCCCAAGACCAGTTTTAAAAACCCCGTCAAGGATAAAATTTTTCTCCCCAACTCATTTTCTCCTTGGGTGGCAATTAAAGACAAGTCAAAGGGATTAATTTTAATAGGGGAGTCGGCAGAAAAATTAATATATTGTCCGCCAATACTTTGGGCTAAACTTAAATATTCTTGTTCCGGATCAATCACTAAAATTTCTGTACCAAACATAAGTGAGCGAAATGCCTCAAGTTTGACAAAATAACTTTTTCCAGCGCCAGATTTGGCAAAAACTACCTCATTGGCATTTTCCAGACTAAATCTGTCAAAAAGAATTAAAGATCCATTATGTTCGTTTATCCCATACATAATACCTTCATTTGCTGTTAGCTCAGATGAAGTAAAAGGAAAAGTAGTTGCCAGCGAGGTTGTGTCCATGTTGTGGGGAAGCTGAAGCAAATCTTGTGCTAAGGGGAGTACGGTTTTAAACCCACTCTCCATCTGCAGGGTGGTTGGTTTGGCTACAATTGATAAAGATGCCAGAGTTGATTCAACTAGCTTTGACAAATTTGATAACTGTTCCTTATCTTTTGCGGGTACGCTTACATACAGAGCAAACTGAAAAAACCTCTCAGCCCCTTTAACAAGTTGTTCTTGTAGCGCTCTTGCATCATCTAGCGCGACTTGTACTGTTGGATCAACTGTTCTGCCTCTTTCAATATCTGTTTGAATAGTTGCTTCCATTTCAGCAACCTTCCTTTTTAAGTCCTCTAAAATGCCTTTTGACTGCGAGGGATAAATAAACATTGAGATGATTAAAGGGTGGTCAAAAGATACTAGCGGTTCTAGCCAATTGGGTTCAATAAAACGGGGATATCCCGACATAAAATAGGTTCGATATAAAGTTCCGTTAATTCTTAAATGATTAAAGTCCACCTCCATTTCTTTCGGTGCCAGGATATCCCTAAGAGTTAATTGGTCCTGAGGGTCAGTATTCATATATTATCTCTTAACTCCTCTACCACAAACGGGTGTGTTCTAGAACGCTCGGTGGTAATAGGCAATTGAATAGGTGCAAGCTTGAGAGCCTGAGGAGGGTGAGTTATTGGGGGAGCTGGAGGTAGGGTGGTGGGGATTGGGATGGAAGGTTGTGATGCCGCTTGAGGACTCACAACATAGGGCTGAGTGGGTGGTTGGTTGTAGATCTGATAAAAAAGCTCAATTAACGCCTTATTTTCAAGCGGAGTTGCTTTAAGGCCAACCCGAGAAAGCTGTCTGACAATCTGATCTTTTCTCGGGCTCATAATAGCTTTTATTTTTGTTAAACGATTAGTACCCTTAAGGCCAATTCCCAGCTCTAAATATGAAACAGCTATAGCAATATAAAACTTTTTATCCAAAACTTCCCTTTCTTTAATTAAAGACTCAACAAACCTTTTGTAATGGGAAATCATTGATGACAAAAGGGGATTTGTTTGGACTACCTTGGCTTGTTCTAAAAGCCCAATATATGAGGAAATATCCAGTCTTTTTGAATAAATCACAATTTGAATTGCAAAAGAGAGCGAATTTAGCATCTGAGCAAAGCTGGAAATAATTGCAAGCTGTTCTTCCTCGGATAAAAGTCCGAAATTAACTGCAGATGTTTGTAAAATTAAACATGCAGAACCATCTTTTAAAAGTACGATTTCATCTTTTACATCTGATATTAAAATATGTTCTTGAGTTAAACTTGCCATAGTTATGATATTCCTGCTATAATTTTAGCCGCAATTCTAATGGGTTGTAGGATATCCCCCCCAAGCTCCAGTTGTAAAACATCAAAAACCAAATCATCTTTTTCAATCTCGATAGTATAAATTCCGTTCGGAAGCGGGGTTGAGCCGGTAAATTGACCGAGCTTGTTAGTTTTTAAAGCCCGTACAGGAAGACCATCTTTATCGTGGATTACCACAATGGCATTTTCCAGATAGTTCCTTGCTGGATCTACAACTATGCCATTAATAACATTAGGGAAGCTTGTTAAAGTAGGTTGCGTTGCTGTCTTGGGTCTTGGGATTACAATTGTTACTTTGGGAGCCTGCGGCCTAACTTCTTTCCCGGTTACTTCCTGCAACTTACCTTTTACTTCCGAGGCTTCTTTAACCAGATGTTGAAGATTATCAAGGGTTTGTTTTGCCTCTTGGGTATACATTTTGGGGTCTTGATTTGAGCCTGCCTGATTTTTAATTTGTTGCAAATTTCGCTCAGCCTCAAGGATTTTAATTTGCAGACTTTGGGCCTGCCTCCCAAGTTCTACTGTTTTTTCCAGTTGAGAGGGAGAAGGCAGAGGTGGATTATACGGTATGCTAGCTTTAGCTGCAACAAGCTGGGAAAGTTCAACTTGAGCAACTTGCCTCTGCGCCAGCTCTTTTGAAGATAAATAAATGTTTAACCTGGTAGTAAAAAGTGGATCTTGGGAAGAAAGCTTGCCTTTTCTTTTCCAAACCCTTTCTGTTGGCTGATAAATGCTTTTCAAAAAAGCCACAACCCAATAATCCAGCGGCCTATCTGAAATTGGGATGAAAGCAAAAGCTATTCCTAAAAACGAAAATATAACAATAATAGGCCAAGCTAAAAAGGGGATACGAACTGCCAGAAAAACAAAAGTCAAATAAGCCACCCCTACACCTGCTGCGAGGTATACAAATTGTTTAAGAGTCATATCCCCAACGAGCTTAAATTCAAATTGAGTTACATTTTGTGGAATAGAATGGGGTTCCATAATTAGTATAAGCTTTATACAATGTGAAAAAACTATTGACAAGAGGTTCAAAATAGGTCAGTGTAGGGCAAATGCCACATTTACAAAGCCTTTCTAGAATAAACTTCCACAGATGCGTTTGTTAGTGTTATAATTAAAGTAATGGATGAAGGTAAGGAATCCGAAGAAAGCGCTGTTTTAAAAAATCTGGGACTGGTTAATGAAGCTGCATCAAGGGTTGGTCAAACAACAGGTGGGGAAACCATAGTTCCATCAGTCAATCAGGCAGAGATTCAAAGGAGAGCTCAGGATATAAAAGCATCTCAAACGCCAGAAGGAGCTGATTTTGCCAAACAAACAATGGAAGCAGCTCTTAATCCTCCAACCCAGGAAGAAATTATTCAACAAGTTGGTGGGGTAGAACGGACAGGCATGTTGCCGATGACCACTTTTACTAACCCAGATCTAGAAAGCTTGTTTTATGATGCTGAACAGCCTAATTATTCTGCATTTTCAGACGTACAACGTGCTAGTATGTCAATTAGGGTAAATGAATTACGGAGTGCGCGTATCATAAGCGAGGATGAAAAACTTGCTTTATTAAAGCTACTAAATGCTCGCGCATTTCTACAAAACATATGGTCTTACTGGAAAAATGCAGAAATTGCGCTGGCAACAGGTGGACGGAATAGCCCTCAATATATAGAAAAAATGCAGATATACCAAAATCTTCGAAACGCATTTCAGGTTGACCCTGCGCGTATGCAGATTGAGGATTTGCCAGGTGTTCGAGAAGCTTTGTCTGGTGGCCCCTTGCCGCCCGGATTAACTCCTCTCCAAATTGAGATTGCTAAAAAATTTGGTCCGGAATATTTAGTCGCAATAGGTCAGCCCAAGGAGGCGGGGATAAAACCACTGCCCAGTGTTCTCGGTGCATCGGGTCAAAGGAAGTATAATATTGGCACAGAAATATTAAAGCGATTTGGTGAAGGAGTCTTTGAAATAATCAGGGCAGTTGTTGGTGTGAAATAATTACTTGTAAATTAACGTCTTGTAATAACTCTCATTAATCCACCCACTGCTTGTGCACCCGCACCAGTTCCAGTTTGAATAGCTTGAGCGATTGGTCCAGGGGTTGGGCCAGCTATAAGCTGTCTGATATAATCAGGCACTCCTGGGGAGGCCATTAAAAGTCCGTAGACTAAAATATAACGGATAAATTGTTCTGGTAAATTGCCAAACAAAGGTAGTGTTTGGCTAAATGTTCCTACGCTTCCGGTTAAATCCCAGGGCCTTCCATAATTAAGTATAGCTGCAACTAGGGCAAAAAGCGCAAAAACTACCGGGAAAATTAAAACGTTACCCAAAAGTTCCCTGATCCAGAAACCAAATAATCCCCCCCTTCCGGGAATGGCAGAACCCAAAATTAAAAATGGTCCGAAAACAGTATTTAAAATGATGGCAACATATGCACCAATTAAACTGAAAAATAATCTAAACATTGCCGATAGAAGTGCCACAAGTAGAATGATATAGATCACAAGGGGGATGATTATCACGGGTGCAGTAGCTCCTACAGGCAATCCCGCTCCCGCACAGATTAATGAACCCCATGGTGGGGCTATACCTATACATGCTATTGCTCCTGTCAACGCTCCAAGTAAAGAGCTAACTATTCTACCACCAGTAGAATCAAAGATACCGCCTATTGCATGACCGATTTCGCCGGCAGCACCGAACAGATCACCACTGAGAGTAAAATCTGTGAAAAAATTAAAAACATTTTTAGTTTGCAGTACTTCCCTTATAATAGCCGGAGGATCTGCTGATGTCGGGGTAAGAGTTGCAATAATAGCAATTCCGAATATATGGGAGAGTAAAAATGCTAGGTCTATGATAAGCCCGGCAATAAAATAGCTAAAG
>CAYIDT010000019.1:0-11147 GCA_964362265.1 uncultured Gammaproteobacteria bacterium
TTGGTGATTATTTAGTTTATAAAAATAAGCTATATCTATCAAGATCATATTTTTTAAATAATGATTTAACGCCTGGGGAAGAAGCTAAAATTATATACTATTCGCCTAACCGTATCGCTGTTGATACATCAAATAAAAAAAGTTCTCGCCTGATCCTTGCTCAGGTTTATAATAAGGGTTGGAGTGCCTATCTTAATGGAGCTGAAAAAGTCTCTGTTCAGGAACGGCCCGATGCACTAACACAGGTAGATATAAAAGCAGATACAAATTTTGTTGAGTTTAAATATATGCCGGATACTTTTCGAGTTGGTCTTATTATAACTTTGGTAACTATTATTATTTTTATTTTAATAATATTAAAAGGTAAGTTTTGATCTTCAATAAGGAAATCTCGCCATGAAATTTATTATTTTTGCTTTATCAATATTGTTTGGAAGTCCATTCGCTTGATAATAAACTTTAATTTTAGGGTCGCGATAAAGTAACTGTAGAGCATCTGAACCTGATAGGATAAAGAAAGCTTGTTTGGATGAGCTACCCCACTCCTTTGCAATATTTGGGTAATCCGGGTCATCAGTAATATAAAAAACACTTCCCATTGAAGGATTGGGATATCTTTCTCTAAATTCCGCAATTAAAACCTCAGCAGCTTTAGCTCTTTTTGCTGCCCAGTGTGTAATAGTATTCAAAGAAATTGTCTGATAAGAAATAATAATAAAAGACAAAATAATTATTAAACTTAAGAGTTTTGTTATCGAACCGACTCTCCATCCAGCAGCTAAAATTATTGCAAGGGCTGCAGAAAACCAAATAATTGGAAAGCTTAGATAATATACAAACTTATGTTGAGGAAAGAAAAGAAATGGTGAAATAGATATAAAAAAGGCGGTAATAAAAAAGGCTAATAATTTATTATGTAAAATTCTTTGTCTAAGTGACCAGATAATTAGTAATAGTAATGATATAGTAATAAAAAGTGAAGGAAAAACAATTTTTGCATAGTAACTATACCAAGTAATAAATTGATCTCTAAGAGCGAGTTTGGGTCCTATGAAATCTACAAGCATCTCAGGCATTCCAAAACTCCAAAGCATATACCATCCTAAAGTATTAAATATTTTACTAAACTGAAATACCGGTTTGTAAACTTCCTGGGCCGGTAAATTTGTAATTGACGATGTACTTAAGAAAAAAATCAATGCCACTATTGCAAAAGGCGCCATACAAAAAATTAATTTTTTGTATTCTTTTTTTAGAAAAAAATATATAAGAAATAATATCCCGGGTAATATGATCGCTGATTCATGACAAAATAAAGCAAATGAATAAAATAATATTGATGCCAGGAGATAATTTAAATTACCAACCTGTATAAACTTAGTAAAGAAAATGATAGATAATAAAGCTGATGCTGTTGATAAAAGCGTTTGAACAGAGGGTAGATAATAGATTTCTATACTATGCAAAGAGCTAATGCTAAATATCAGTCCTGAAAAAAATACAATCACTAAACTAGAAGTCAGGTTTCTTATGATCTTTGACATAAATACTAGATTTAATATAATGAGCCCCAAATTAACCATATGAAAGGGAAGCGGATTTAAATCAAATAATTTATACATTACCAGGTTATATGTTTCTCTAGATATTGGTCTGTAAAAAGTTTGTCCTTCTAAACTGCTTACAAAAAAGCCAGGAATATCCCTAAATTCCTTATCCATTATTATTCTAAGATGAAAAAAATCATCCTGGGAAAAATAGGAACTAATAGGATTTATCTGTAATAAAAAGACTAAAAGTACTAAAGGAATATAAATTATAAGGATGTTTCTATCCATTTATCATATTCTTACCGCCTTCTTTAGTAATACCTGTAATTTGATAAAATAGTGATACAAGAAAAGATGCAATCTTAAAAAGATCCTGAAACCCCTGGCTATTTTATTAATATTCATTCGGGGTAAACTTATATTCTCTATCCCCAATAAAAAGACTCCAATAATAAATGCCTGAAAAAAATATACTGATGTCCGCTCAGCCCAGACATCTATCTTAACCATTTTTAAAAGTGCGGCAAATATCCAAAAAACCAGTGCAACTGAAAACATTAGTTTGCTTCCCACTCCTAAAAGGAAAACCGCAATTATAAGTCCCAGCAAAACTATGGTATTAATTGTGATCAGGAAAAATGGATCAAAATATCCTGCAGAACGAAGAACAATCATAAGCATTATAAAAATATTAAATAAGAAAAGATTAAAAATTCTCTCATTTGACCATGAGCTTAAACTTTCTAAATATTTATTAACTATTTTTTTAAGTTTTATCAACATATTTTTTCTTTATTATAAAAAGTGTAAAGAAAAAAATTAGGGAAAATAAAGATATTAATAAACTAATAAAATATATTTTTTGCGTCTTATAATAAATCTTAAAGGTTGAAATCTCTGGCACAGTCTCAATTAACCAGGCATTAGCAAACAAATTTGCTGAAAAATGTTTAGGATTTATATTTAAATCTTTACCTTCTTTATCAAAAAAAGAAATCTGCCAATTAGGGGAGTAATTTTCGGAGAAGACTAATAGGTACGGGTTAGAAACTTTAGAAATTTTTCCTTCGTATGTATCAGGGGATTTTTTAGAGAATTCTATTTCGGGAATAGATGGAAATGTATTTTTACCTTCTTTTTCAAATAACAAACTATTGGTGAAAACCCGTCGAACTACCAAATCATCATAAAGAACTTTGGTTCCCAAAGGATCCACCGTAAAAGGCGACTCTAAAGTGATTTTCATATTGGACTCAGTTTGAACAGGCAAATAATAAAAACTAAATTTATTCCATTCAGGATAATTGGGCATTCTTTCCGTTTGAGCTTTCACTAAAGTGTTTCCGGTATTTTGAAGTATTACTGCGTTGCCATTATTACCATAAATTTGTTTATACTTAAATTCAATATGATAGGGAATAAAATAATCAAATGAAGTTGCTATGAAGTCAGCTGAAACATTAGCTTTACCAATATTAAAGATTTGTAAATATTTATTTCCCGCTTCTTCAATTATAACTAATTTAGCTTGTCCTTCTCCATAACCTCCTTCTTTAAAAGTTATTCCTGAATTAAAATCTCCTCCAGATACTAAATTTTCATTTTTTAAAGCTATCCTGATTTTATGCTCTCCGGATGATAAGTTGATTTTTCTAAACTGTAAATAAGAATCGGTAAGATTTTCAGGTTCTAAAACAACCTTTTTCCCATCTAATTCAACCTCCAACTTTTTATCTATTTCAATACCAAAACTCTCTAAACCATACCTTTCTATAATTGGATTATAGTTTCCGTCCTCGGGTATGCTTATCACAAATTCTACAGAAAAAAGATCCCTAGAAACTAATCGTTTATCTAACCTGGATTCCGCATATATAAAACTATTAAGTTCTTCTTCTTGCGAATTCTTTGCCAACACTACAATTCCCAGATAATCATTTAGGAAACCACTATTTTTTACAAAACTATCTTGTCTGTTTAATAAAATTCCATCCTTAGGAATCACACTAATCACACGACCCCCGTCTTTTTGAATAGGACCCGAGAAAACCCTGGTTGGCACATTTATTTTAGCTACTGGATCATTAGGAAATCTATAGAAACTCCACGGACCAAAACTGGCAGCGGGATTTATCTTCGCTTTAGAGGTTAATGGCGGCGCAAGGCTTGGTTCATCTCCTTTTTCAAAAATTATACCTACATTCATTTTTTTTGCAAGATTACTGGCAGATTCAATTTCTCCTTTTCTCAAATGTTTGTAAAATTGTTTTAATAACAATGCAATGTTTGAATCTGGAGCGTTTAGAGGGTTAAAGAGAACCTCTTGGTCTGTAATTAAGCCAAGGATTGACTCAATACCGCGGTATCCCCAATTAAATTGTTCAATTTCATCATCCGGATAACCAATTATTCTACCCATTTTATTTTTATCTAACCAGCTTTTTGCTTCAAAAATATATGAAGGAAAGCTAACAAAAAAACCATTTGGACTATCAGGTCTAAAAATCTTTCCGGTAATAAGCGGGTAAGAATAAATTAAATTAGAAAGAACAAAAATAAATAAAATTGAATTAAGTAAGAACCTCATGTAATAATTTTTATTTCCAATATATTCATTAACCCTTTGAAAGAGTAAACCTGCTAGACCGGCAAAAGCTAAAATGACAAGTGGAGTAAAAATATACCAAGGACTCCTAAAAAAAGTAAAGAAAGGAACATGAACACTTACCCACCTAAATAAATCACCTGTTGGAAGATGAGTACCTGCTCCCAAAAAAACTCCAAGCACCATCATTAAACCAAAAGCTACATATAAATAATTTTTCCCTTTTCTCCTAAAACATAAACTTAAGATTGCTAAAGTTGGTAATAAAAAACTAAAGACAACAAAAGGAAGCTTGTATAAATAATTCAAAGCATAGGGTATGTATAAAGGTAAACCAGTAATACTATCAAATATATACCAGTCCCATGCACCCTGAAGCCGCATAACATTAAGAAGGCTCGTATTTTCGGATAAAGAGTCCACCCAATTTGTGAGACCTAATTTATCAATACTGCCTTGAGGCGCTATATTCCACAGGACAAAATTTAAGGTTGGTATAATCCAAAATATATTAACCAGGATTAAAGGAAGTAAAATAGCTAAAGAGTTTCTTATCAAAAATCTAACCTTTTGAACTTTAAGATCTGACAGAATCTGTGAGATTGAAATGATAAATATAATTAAAATAAAGGTTATAAAATATGAGGGGTTAATTCCTGAGCCGGATAGTATAATACCCATTAAACTTGATAAGAAGAGAGCAGTTGGCACTTTCATTTTATTTTCATTTAGGAGCAATAATACGGATACTCCCAAAGGAATTGAAGCAATTAAGCTCAAGTTCGCAACTTTTACATTTTCCCAGGTATTATAGAGATAAATATTAAAACTATAAATGACAACAAAAAGTAGTTGTGTTAATTTAGATTTATAAAAAATTATTCTTGAAAGTACAAATGAGGAAAAGATTATTATAGAAAACCAGAAGACAAGACTTATAATTTGTACATATTGGAGAGATAACCCCAGCTTAAATGGTATAGTTTGTAAAGAATGAAAAAATAAACCGGCAGTGGATGAGGAAAAATCCACCCCGGCATTCGGGAAATCTGTCCACACGTGTAGTCGTCTTGTAAACCAAATCCAGGGATCAAGTGGGAAATTTGTATCAATTCCATTAATTAAAACATTACCACCTTTACCCCAAAACCAGATAATGGGAGTCAGGCAAAAAATAATTAAGGCGGAAAAAAATAATGCTTTTCTAAGATATTTCATATTGCGGTATAAACATTTAATTCGTGGATAACCCACGGCGCATTATCATGATATCCTTTTTGTTCAATTCTAATAAACCGAGCTTCTTGGGGTTCAAAGTATATATTAGTTAAACCATCTATGTTTGGTGTAAAGCGTTTTGCATAAAAAACTTTTTTCCAGTTGTCACCATCTAATGAAAGTGAAATTTCATATCCTACTTCATTCTGATTTTTATTTGTATATGAGTCAATTTCAAGCTGTGCAATTTTAGCTAAATTATCCAGTTCTACTTCTAAAATGATGGGTAACTTATATGGAACTTTAGAATCCCAGAAAGTCTTTCTATTCTGGTCTAAAGCCAGGTGTAATCCCTCATGATTATAAACAGATTTAATTTGGAATTTCCTCTGAGAAACTTTCGATTTTTTAATAGAAAACCCATTTAATCTACCCCGTAATTCTGTAGACATATTCCTTAAGTCTTTATTTTGAGAATCATAACTAAATGCGATGATACTTTCAAGAGGTATATTATTCCCCTCGACTGCTTTTGTAAGTAAAGAAAAGTCCCTAAAGTACCCGAATCCAACTTCCTTATTTTCTTTACTCTCTTTATAACCCTGATCTGTAATTTCCCATAGAAACTTATTCTTAAAAAAATCTTTAGGAAAATCCATAGATGAGTCATACCAAACAAGTAACATTTGCCCGAAACCAGATTGAAAAGGAAGAATTTTTTCATTAGGAGGTAGTCCATAAAATGAGGAATCACTTTCCGTATAAATAATACTTTTTGGGGGAAAATTCGGATACTCAGATTTAATTTTATTTAGTATTTCACGCCTTTCTTGACCCTCCTTCATTAACTTGCTTGTTTGTTGACTTAACCATAATAAATTCAAAGTAATATAAATTAAAAATAAAACAATCAAATTTGTTTTGTTTCTAATTAAGCTACCTATTGTAATAATAAGAATAATTGTACCGGTAGAAATTAAGTACAAATTACGTGAATCTATCGTAAAAATTATCCCTGCTCTTTCAGGTGCAAACATAAGAGGTAAGCTGTTTATTAAGACAAAAAGGACACTAAAAACTATTATCTTTGAGGCTTTTGAGTTAGAATGTTTAAACAAAAAGAGGCAAAAAGCTACAAGACCCAAAAATAACAAGATATTAGCAATTTCAAAAATACTCTCTAAAACAAACTTATCATATTTTGGACTACCAAATTCTCCTGTTAAAGAAGCTGGCAGAAATTTTGTAACACCATGTGTGATTTCATACATTTGAAAAGATGGCACTAATGATTGTGAAAATGCCCTTGGCGCAATATAAACAACATTGTATAAAAATTTAAATGTTGGCTGATTTGAATTTCCCTGAGAAAAAGTTTGAGATAAAGAGTGTAACATCATTAATCTAAGACTTAAGTAGATAAGCCCAACCAAAATAATAATTAGTGAATATTTAATTTTGCTTGACTTATTAATTGAACTAAAAATAAATAACATTGCCGGAAACAATATGAAAAAACCAATTGTGTTTTCTTTGAAAAGTAACGAAATAAGGAGGGTTATTAAGGAAAATATAAGAAGGTGCTTTTTAATTTTTTGCATAAATTTAAAGAATAAAATAAGTGATAAAAATCCAAAAATGGTGGAAAAGTGAGTACTAATATCAGCTATAGGCCAAGATGTTGCTTGAAAACCAGCAGAACTTACTCCAAATAAAATCATTGCGCAAAAAGCAAGCTTAGAATTACCAAAGATAGCTTTTGCTAAAGAAAAAATCAAAAGGCTTGCGAGGATATGCAAAATAATACTTACAATAGCATACAAAGGATAGTTCAAACCAAAAATCGAAAACATTAAGTAAATCACAATTGTTGCCAGGGGTGTGTAGTGAGTACCACTAGGAGCAATAGCATTTAAAAAAACCTCAGAAAAGCTCCCATCTTTAAACGGGATAAATCTTGCCAATCCCAACCATTCATCTTGTTGAAAAAATCCGAAAATGATTGGTAAGTAGCCTGCTAAAACAAGCAATACTAGGACAAAAAGGGGTATAAGATTTCTAATTTTCTTAAATAAGATTGGCATTGTAGTTTCATTTTATTATAGAATATAATTAGACGGATGACAAAACGGTTTTCTTTTCCTTTGGTTTCAGTTATCATTCCCACAAGAAATTCGATAAGAACAATTGAAACCTGTCTAAAGGCTATCAAAAAACAAAAGTACGAAAATTTAGAAATTATAGTTGTTGATCAGGAAAGTGAAGATGGAACCCAACAAATTGCAAAAAAATATACTAATAAAGTTTTAGTCACCAAAGGAGATAAATTTTATAGCGCCCCACCTGTATCAAGAAATATGGGAGCTAAAATTTCACACGGTAAATATTTGCTGCATATAGATTCTGATATGGAACTTACACCACTGATAATTTCAAAAGGGGTTGAAATTTTTGAATCAAATCCAGATATATTAGGCCTAAAAATACATGAGAAAGATATTGGAGAAGGTTTTTGGAGCCGCGCTAAACTACTTGAGAGAAAGTGCTATATTGGATATGATGCAATAGAAGCAGCAAGGTTTTTTAGGAGAGAAATATTCTTTAGTCTAGGTGGTTATGATGAGAACTTAAGATCATCGGAAGATTGGGATATGTCAAAACGGGTAAATGCAATGGGTAAAATAGATTCTATACCCATGCCATTTTTTACAAAACATCACTTAGGTAAACTAAAATATTTTGCACAAATAAAAAAGAAGTTTAATTATGGATTAACACTTAACACTTTTTTAAAAAAACACGGCTTTAATCTCAAAAAAGAGTTTAAAATGGTTTTCAGAATAGTATATTTTAGAAATATTCTTCTTTTCCTTAAAGATCCTATCGGAACCTTAGGTTTTTTAATCCTTAGACCTTCTGAATTAGCTGCATATTTTACAGGACTCATCTGGTCAAAAATAAGAAAGGTTAAACTATGAAGGTCGGAGAATATAAATCACCAAACAGAGCGCTAGACTATAATCTAAATCGCTTTAAAGATAATTTGAAGTTTATCCATTTTGATGAAATGAAAGCACTAGAAAAATTAATTTCAATCTCTAAGCTAAAAAACCAAGCTATAATCCTTGACTTGGGTGCAGGTACGGGTAGAGCTATTAAGTTTCTTCTACGAGCTAATCCAAAAAAAATTTATGCCTTTGACCAGTCACCTGCAATGCTAAAATTACTGGAAGAAAATTATCCTAACGAAATTAAAAAAGGACTTGTAAAAACGATAGTTGGTTCATCAAATAAAATTACTTTACCAAAAAATACCATTGATATTGTAGTAAGTCTCCATGTTTTTAAGCATATTAAAGATATAAATCCAACCCTAAAAGAGGTAAATCGTATCTTGAATCAAGACGGATTTATCATCTTTGACATTCTTAATTTAAATAGTATAATCAGATTTAATTTGGGAACTTGCTACGCCCTAAATAAAGCCTTTATTTATAAAGCTCTTGAAAAAAACGGGTTTCAAGTGAAAAGCATCATTCCATTACACATTTTTGGAGAAACAGTATATAATTTTGCAGGAGTAAAAATTATTGATTTAATTGATAAATTTATAACCAGAATAGGGTTTCCAATCAGCACTAAGTTTTTTATACTAGCACAAAAATATGTTTAAAAATGCACCGCCAATTTTTATAATGAATCCAAAGGCTTACTATATGAAACCAGGAGCCGTAGCTTCTATCCCCGGATGGATAATACTTTTTATTACAATATTAACAATTGCAATACTTTTCCCTTCATTATTTTTAAGTAACCAGACAAATTTGCAATATCCTATAAACACATTTCTTTTTGCATTTTTAATAGGGTCTCTTTTACCTACCTTTGACGACTTATTTGCATTTCTTTTTGGTCCACCTTTCGCACATCACTCCTTATTTCATTCATTTTTAGGGGCAACTTTTACCTTTATTTTTTTCTTTATTTTAGCTGATGATCAAGTAGCAAAGTATGCTTTATTTGGCAATCTATATCATATTTTTTTTAACTTTTATCTTGATGTTGTCACTCCTTTTTTCCCATTTTCTTACCGTGAGTTTGGTTTAACAAGTTTAACTCGCATCAGCACCTATTGGTTAAAGGTTGTACACTACCCAATTATTTTTATACTTTTTGCTTGGGCAATTATAATATTCTTTAAATAATGAAAGTACTTTTTTTGGTATCCGGCATTGGTCCGCCTGCAGGTTGGGGAACAGAATTTATCCAAGAGCTGATTTTTAATCTCTCAAAAAAAGGTACAAAAGCAACAATCATAAATCCTATATATAAACATACTCATCCTGACTGGAAGCAGTGGACAAAAGAACAAGAAAAAAAGTATAAGGTTAGGATAATCTCCTTGGATGCACCAAAACTTATCAAAAAGAGTCTTATCTTTCACCTTATTATTACTCCATTTTTTGTAACCTTTTTTGTAATTAAGTTTCTTTCAAAAGAAAAGTTTGATTTTGTCCATGAATTTTCCTCAACCCCTATAATCTTATTACGTGCTTTAATTTTTAAATTACTATTTAAAATACCTACCGTATTTACATTGAGTGTCCTAAACACAACATTTCTTGGTAGCTTGAATTGGTTTAGAGTTTTTAACTTTGGAAAAGCCTATCTGATCCCTTCCAAAGAAATCATGCAGTCGCTAAAAAGACTTGGCATTCAGGATGATAAAATTTATTTTATCCCTCCTGCTATTGATTTAAAAAAATTCTATAAAATAATTGGCAAACAACAAGCTAGAAATAAATTAAATCTCCCCAGTGATAAATATATTATTTCCTATTTTGGATCATTAACTACAGAAAAAGGAATCGAAGACATAATAGCCGCTGCCCAGAGATTTACCAAGCTACTTGCAGAAAAGTGTCATATTGAGATGGTTGTTATTTGGAAAGGATCTAACGAACATAGACAACTAGCGCAAAAAATAAATACATTAAAACTTCCATTTTTAGAACTGAGACAGGAATATATCGATATACCTGCCCTATTGTCAGCAAGTGATTGCATTTTACTTCCACAACAATCGGGACATGGTACTACCATTCCCCCTATTGCCACAATTGAAACTTTAGCTTCGGGGAAACCAATTATTACCACAAATATTATTGGCAATAGAGATTGGGTCAAAAATAATAATGGTATTCTAATTGAACCTAAGTCTCCAAACAGTATCGTAAAAGCTATAGAGAAAATCATTAATTTAAACATCAAAAAAAATAATAACTACCTAAAAGTATTTGAAGTAGAAAATGTGGTTAAAAAATATCTTGAAGTATACAAATTATCAGGTCTTCTTAACTAAGATAATAATAGAAAATAGAAAGTAAGGGTATTATACTTTATAATTATGAGAAAACAGATTATATGCTAAATAGTGACACGGTGGTTAGAAGTAGGCCAACTAGACAAACGATTCAAAAGTTCCTAAAACAAGCTTCTCTTTCCGGCGGGATATGGAGACCTTACGAAATAGCATCATTCTCCGGATTAAAGATGCTCCGTCCAATACTTGATGTGGGATGTGGGGACGGATCATTTGTTAATATTGTATTTACAAAAGGATTTGATTATGGTTTGGATATTTCCGAAAAAGACTTAAACAAAGCTAAAAAAAATGGTATCTACGAGAAATATTTGTCTAGCGACGCCCGTAATATTCCCCTATCTAACCATTCAATAAAAACTGCTTTTTCAAACAGCGTTTTTGAACATAT